>JAIXVG010000518.1 GCA_027483145.1 Planctomyces sp. | reverse complement strand
TCCCATGCTGAAATTGATCCCCGCCAAACCGACTAGGACAACTCACGCTACAGGCTTAGTATTGATTTTGATTCTGGGAGCCATCATGTTCGTGGGAGTCCTGGCGGCCGGGATTGCCAAGCAAAGTCTGCAATTGTCGTTGGTGGCCGCGCAGTCTCAATCGGAGTTGCAGGAGCGGATGACCCGGCAAAGCCTGCAGCAGTTCCTGAGACTCCACCATGCGGAGATCCTCCAGGAGCAAGCCCACATGACTTGCAGTTTGGAATTGGGTGGAACCCGTTATAGAATCTTACTCGCGGACGAGTCACGCAAGCTGCATCTACCTACGCTGGCTAAACATGCTTCAAAAACTGAGTTTGAAAGTGAGCTTCGTCGTACGGGCCTGCCGCTACGCTCGATTTCCTCAAAAGAGGCCAAGCCTTTGTATCCCGCTTGGACCAGCTACTTTAACTTGAGTTCTCCGCCGAAAGAGGGATGGGGGGAACGGCTGGCGGCAGCCACCAAGGAGGTGACATGCTGGGGACCGGGGGACAATTCGACGACACTTGAACGCGTCAAAGCCAAAATCGGAAGAACTCGCAGTTCGGATGCAACCAGCCGAGGCATCAATGCGACCTGTTGGTCAGCTTGGGTGTTTTCTGGCCGCCGAGCAGAACATTGGGTTTGGGATCCGTCCCAAAGTGGCTCACGACGGCTGCTTGTCGATTTATGGTAATTGCCAGGAAACAGTTGTCGCGACACAATGACGGCCAATCTGAGGTCCGATCACTTCTGAATGATCCTTATTATATGCCTGGCCGCTTTGACCTTCGCCGAGCGTTACTGGTCGTCATCGGTATGTTCTCTATGTTAGGAGCGATCGCAGCAGGGGCTGTCGTCTGGCAAGAAAGTGTCGCATCATTACCCGTTGACAGCAGGCCCGTCGTAAAACCCGAATTGGCCTTGGTTCCAGACGCTGCCGATGCCAAGCTTGACTTTAGTCCCGTCTGGGGGCGGCTCTTGAGGAGACCACTTGTTGATCCTCCGCCCCCGGCACCTCCTGCCCCTGTGATGATCGAGGTGGTCCGTAAACCACCACCGGCGATTCAGGTTAAGGGGCTGATTGTCGAGAAGGGACGATCATGGGCCCTGTTGCAAGTCGATCAAAATCCACCTGTGTTAGTGGCCATCGGTTCGGAAATCCCCGGCACGGTTTCCAAGGCGGTGCTGGAGGAAATTCTGGCCCGGTCAGTTCGTGTTCGTAGCGATGACCAGCAATTCACTTTTGAGCTTCCGGAAGTTGTTAAGTGACCACCGAAACACATCTGCTCATCGTTGGTCGACAAGCTGCTAGATGGCTTGCGAGCAGCGGAGAATCCGTTTTATGTCCGCCACAGACCGGTATCCCGATCGATCTGGCCAATCAACCCGAGGACTGGGTCGAGCAAGTCTTGAGCGCTGCACCACCTGGGGTCGTGACCAGCAGCCAGCCAATCTGCATCCTCCTGGAATCGGACTTGTTGCTTAGTTCGCCGTTATGCCGTCAGCGGCCCCTAACAAACGAGCAGTTGCTGATTAGTTTGGAAGATCAACTCCCGATTCAAGCCGAAAACTGGGTGGCAACGACCTGGGACCACGTCGCGATTGCAGTCCATGCTCAGCCGCTTGCCAGTTATCTGGCACAATTGGAAGAACGGCGACTTCGAAACCTTGATGTCCGGCCGGTTGCAGCCTTTGTATTGGATGCCGCGCTCCGACAAACCAAACTGCTGCGAACGGCAAAAAGCTCCTTTTGTATCTGTCAACAAGGATCTCAAATCGAATGGTTTCGGCTCCAGTTTGGGCGACTTGTCGAGTGGCGGTCCTTCAGCCACTCCAGTCCGGGAATGCGCTTGTCCGGAAGAATTTGGCTGGAAGACCATCGCCCGCAAGTGGTTGGACTGAGCGGACAACTCGACTCGCTTGACCAATGGCTGGCACAACCAAAACAGGACCAGACCCACGTGGTCAAAATGCCGGAATTTGGCAGTCGCGACATTGCGTCGGCCGCAATACGAAAACGAGGGAAGAACCAGAATGCCAACCTGCGGTTGGGCCAGTTTGCGGAACCTGATCCCTGGAACTCATTGCGGCGACTGGAGCGCTGGGCACTGACTAGCGCCTGGCTATCGACCATCTGCATTTGTGTCGCCTTGGTGCAACTCATCAGCTTCTATCAGCAAAAGGCAGATACTTGTGCCCAACGACAGACCGAACTTTATCAGCAAGCTTTCCCCGGGCAGCCGATACCTGGCGGCCTGGTGGCGCGTTGGGAAAGCGAACTGAATAAGCGCCGGGCGATAACATTTGACTCGAGCCTCAGTCAGAAACCATTATCAGTGCTGCCCTGCCTCCACCGTTTTCTGGCGGCAATTCCGGTTGAGATTCGGTTTCAGCTGGATCGGATTGAACTCCGGGGAGACTCCTTTCGCACCTCGGGGACCGTGCGACAACATACGGATGCCGGTCGGTTGGTTGCGGGCTGGGGCAATGGGGGTTTCGACGTTCCAGCCCCGCGCACCGAACAGACCGGAACGGACCGCGTGCAATGGGAGATCGAGGGGCGACTTCCGACATCAATCTCGTCTGATTCATCAACCTCGCAGCCGAGGCCCCGATGACACGAACAGGCAAACGGGGTCCGGCGAAAGCTTGGTCCCTACTGGTCCTACTTTGGCTGGTAATCGGGCTGGGGGTGCTCCCTTACGCTTGGTCAGTCCAGAGCGAGTATTTGGCTGCCAGGGCCACCTTTGTCCATTGCCAAACCTTGGCCACGGATTGGGAGCGACTGGCGAGTCGACCGGCACAAATTGCCGCTTCGGCGGCTGAAACGTCAGATCTGACGAGTTGGATTGAAGAGCGTTGTCAGAGCATTTCGCTGGAGCCGAAAACGCTCATCTCCATCAACCCTGAGCAGCCTCGGCGTGTGCGGAACGAACCTTACTTGATCCAAGAAGTCCAGCTGCGACTAGAGCAATTGACTATGAACGACATCGTGCGCCTGCTGCAGTCGCTGGAAACCGCCGAGTCGCAATGGGTGGCCACCAAGCTTGTCCTGACACCCGCCGAAGGGAGTGACAAGTTAGAGAAGTGGCGAATCGAAGCCGTCTTGACGAAGTTGGTCTTTGCGCCCATAACGCAAGTAGGAAAAACTCCCTAACAACGATGGCTTTCAAATGGCTCCGTGGCAGAGACAGATCGGCACAGCGATCATTCTCTTACTTTGCTGCGCCGTGGGCTGCCAGTCGTTCATGGAATCTTCCCCGCGATACCAGACCCTGAAGGCTGAACCGCATCGGGACACCAAAGGTGCTTCCAAATGGAACGGGATCGGATTAAGGGCGCATTCCAAAGGGAAGCTGGCACGAGCCGAAGAGGCGTTTCAAAAAGCCCTCATCCAAGATGTTTCGTTTGGTCCCGCCCATAACAATCTGGGACGGCTGTACTTTGAGCGAGGCGACTATTACTTGGCCGCCTGGGAATTCGAATACGCACGAAAGCTGATGCCCGGGAACCCCGATCCGGTCAACAATCTCGGATTAGTCTACGAAGCGGCTGACAGGTTGGGAGCAGCCATCGAGTTATATGAGGAAGCCCGTGAAATCGCTCAAGACGATCCGGAGTATCTGGCCAATCTGACCCGGGCTAAGTTGAAGAGAGGAGATGCAGCGCCAGAGGTCGCACAACTTTTGGAGGAAGTCGTCTGGCGCGATGGGCGTCCCGATTGGAAGGAATGGGCCGAAGAACTATTGCAAACTCGGTACAAGGACTGGCATGAGACCACGAGGCAAGTTGGTCGGGAAATCCTGGGGACTATTCCAGATTCTGAGCCGGTGCTGATTGGCCCCCCGGCAGCCGATCAGTCAGGGAATCAAGAGCGGCCCTCAGACGCGCCGGGACTACCACCTTCCCCAGCAACAACGCTCCCTGATTTCAGTCCGCCAACCTTTCCTGAAACACCAGCGGAACCAACCACATCGTCTGATTCAGATCAGCGTGATCGCCCTCGACAAACTCACCAAAGCCGTCCCGGCCTTCCGTCTCCTCAAGTCGTCAACGCCCCACATTGGAAGCCGGTTCAATGAACAAATGGTACGTACTCGCTTTGCTGAGCCTCTCTCTGCTGTTGGTTAGAGACCTCGCGGCTCAACAGCCAGTTCCAGCAAGTGGCAACGTCCGCCTCCAATTTCCGGGTGAAATCGAACTGAAATCACTAGTCGACTATGTCAGCGAGCGGGTTGGGTTAAACATCCTCTATGATGAGAAGATCAGCACTAAGCGCATCCAGCTTAAAGCTCCCAACGAAATTCCGGTCGAGTCTCTGGTCGATTTACTGCAGAGCGTCTTGCGAGCCAAAGGTCTCTTGCTGATCGACAGTGACACTCCGGGCTGGAAGAAAATTGTGGAGGGGGAACGATTAGCCGGGTTTTCTGGAACTGCGACGGAAACTGTCGCGACCGGGATCCCAGTCACACAAGTCTTCGTTCTGCAATACGCCGACGTCCAGCAACTCTCTACCAGCCTGACTCCATTCCTGTCTCAGCCTGGGGCCAACGCGATTCCCCTCAAAGACCAGAGAATGCTGATCGTCACCGACTATCCAGCTAATCTGGCGCGCATTGCCAAACTCTTTGAATTGATCGATCAGCCTCAGCCAGCCTCAGTGACAAAACTTATTACCATTGAGCACCTGGAAGCAGAAGGGTTAGCCGATCGCCTCAGCGGCCTACTCGAAGCCCGGGGGAAAGCGGAGGGTTTGACAGAAAACAAACCAGTTGGTGCGGCCGTCTTTCCAGACCCACGCACTAACCAATTAGTGATCATCGGTCGCCGCGATCGGATCGCCGAGGTGGAAGAACTGATTCGCCTCTTGGACGTACCCCTCCAGCTTCGGACCGAGGTCTATACGCCGCAAATTCTGGCCGCAGATCGACTTGATCGTCTGGGGAGAAATCTTTTGCCCCCGGGCGATCAAAAACGGTTGTATCAATCCGTGGTTGACCGGGATGAAAACGTGCTCGTGGTCACAACAACAGCAGAAATCCACGAACGACTCGGCAAACTGGCTAAGCAGTTGGACGTGGGAGAACAACAACAAGCCAAGAGCCGTGTTCGTTTCTACAAACTCAAGCACGTGAGTGCCGCAGACGCGTTGGAAACGCTCCGAGGCATTGAAGGCGAGACTCCTGTTTCCGGTGGCCCT
>JAIXVG010000542.1 GCA_027483145.1 Planctomyces sp. | reverse complement strand
TTTTTAAGGGCTCCCGTCGGATACACTGTTGGGCTTCGCAATTTGGCAGCGGGATCCGCTTGATTGCAACCCGGGCGTCCGGCTTTAACCTTCGTGTGAAAGAACTTGGCTGCGATGAATTTGGAACTGAACGATCGCGCGATTCAACTGTTGGAAGATGTGCTGGAATCGGTCGACGATTTTCGAATCATTCATCACGATGATCCCGATACGGGGGTGCTGGTTGACTTTGGGATCGATGCTGAAGGCGGACTCGACGCAGGACAGGTCCTGGCGGCCATTTGCATGGCTGGTATGGCAGAAGTGGCCATTGTCCCCGGGCAGGTCGATGGAATGTCCTGGCCGCATGTTTCTGTCTGCACCGACTTTCCTGTTGCTTCGTGCCTGTTCAGTCAATATGCAGGCTGGCAGTTGAGCGTTGGTAAGTACTTCGCGATGGGGTCGGGGCCAATGCGGGCCGCTGCCGGAACCGAAGGCTTGTTCGATAAGCTTTGGTATCGGGAGCAGGCCGAGCAGGTCCTGGGCGTGTTGGAGACGTCAAAGCTCCCTTCGCCAGACGTCTTCGAGCATATCGCAACGGCTACCGGGGTGGCTGCGACCGATGTCGTATTGCTGGTTGCTCCGACGTCCAGCATGGCTGGTAACCTGCAGGTTGTTGCTCGTTCAGTTGAAACGGCGATGCACAAGCTATACGAATTAGGCTTTGATGTGCAGCGAGTCCGAAGCGGTTTTGGGACGGCTCCCCTGGCTCCGGTGGCTGCCAACGATCTGCAGGGGATTGGTCGCACTAACGATGCGATTTTATACGGTGCGCAAGTCACACTTTGCGTTAATGGCGATGATGACACACTTAGCGACGTGGTGAAGAAGCTGCCTGCCTGCACGAGCGATGCGTACGGTCAGCCATTCTTGGAAGTCTTTGAAGCAGCGGGACGCGACTTCTATAAGATCGACAAGATGCTCTTCAGCCCCGCTGAAATCGTCCTCCATAACGTCGACACGGGGCGTGTCCATCATGCTGGCAAGCTGGCCCCAGAGATCTTGCGGCGGTCGTTTTTGGGGTAGGCGCAGACACAAGAAACTGTTTCTGGAGCGATCATGGACTCGAAATTCCGTTCGCTTGCCGAAATCGAAGAGAAGCTTTGCGAACTAACCGCTCGCTTCGTGTCTATGCAGAGAGAAGAAGTACACCAAACGTCTCGATTCATTGAAGACCTTGGGTTCGATAGCTTGTATGTTGTCGAACTGTTCGCAGAGATCGAAGATCACTTTGATGTCACGATTAGCAGAAGAGATCGTGACAATTCGGTAACCAAAGCAATCTTTGCACGAAAGGACCTGCGAGTTCGCGACCTCGCTGAAATCGTCTATGTGCAACAGGGGACTGGCAAACCGCCGCCGCGCGATCGGTGGAAGAGAAGATCTAAGCAGCTGAAAGCCGAACAGGCCTCTCCGTTTGCCCAGCTGAGTGGTCGTTGGGAAGATGACATCTTCATTCCGCTATTTGAGCGGCTTGATGTTCAATCCCCATTTCAGATGTTGCGCCGCCGTTCGGATGGAATGCGATGCGTCGTGATACCCGCCGCAACGGTACAAATCGGAACGAACTCCAAGCTATACGACCATGACGCGACTCCGCAGCATACGGTTGAGCTGGATTCGTTCTTGATTGATGCAGAGACCGTATCAACAACGGCCTATTGCCGGTTCTTGAACACAATCGGCGACGTAGACCAGAGCGTTCTAGCCGATTGGTTCGTGCTTCAAGACCGGGACTCGCGCAACGAACACCATTTGATCAAGCAAACAGAAAGTGGTTGGCAACCTATCCAAGGTTGCGAAAAGTGGCCCATGATTTTGGTTTCGTGGTATGGAGCCAATGCGTACTCACTCTGGGCCAATCGATACGATTGGCAACGTTACCGAGTCGACCAAGAGGGTGAGCGGACTTGTTTTTTGCCGACTGAAGCTCAATGGGAGTACGCAGCTCGCGGGGCACAATTCCAGGATTACCCTTGGGGAGCCGATGCCATACTGGAAGAACAAATGTGCTTTGGCAAGCACGCCCTTGGCGCGACCTACGACGCAGAAACCCCGCCCATGCAGCCGGTCAACTCGGAATTAGGAATGTCTCCGTTTGGGCTGCACCATATGGCCGGAAACGTGTGGCAGTGGTGTGCCGACTGGTATGCCCCGGATTTCTATTCTTGGCCGGAATCCCAAGCAAAGAACGCAGTCAACCGTCTAGCGACGGGCATTCGATCGGAACGAGGAGGGAGTTGGGTTGGTCCCGCAGAACTATGCCGTAGTTCTCACCGGCGCGGCCGAGAACCCTCTGCCAAGGGACGCTGTCTCGGGTTTCGCTGTATTAGCGATATTGGACATGCGAAATAGCAAAGCTGTTCCATTTACGAATCGCAGTGTTAACCCGAGGTCAGCGCCTGTCTCGCAGCAATAGCAATCGCCTTTGCTTGTTCCGTAGAATCTCCAAGGGCCGTCAAGTGCCCCATCTTTCGGCCGATTCGCGGGTCCTTCTTGCCATAGAGATGGAGCGAAACAAGGGGCATTTCGAGCAGGCGATTCCACTGCGGCGGCCCTCCCTCCCAGATATCTCCCAATAAGTTCGCCATCGCAGCAGGACGGAGTTGCTGGGTGCTTCCCAAAGGTAAGCCGCAAACGGCCCGCACCTGTTGTTCGAACTGGCAACTGACGTGGGCATCAATGGTCAGGTGACCCGAGTTATGGGGTCGAGGAGCTGTTTCGTTAATGAGCAGCTTCCCGGACTTCGTCAAAAAGAATTCGACGCACAGGACGCCTACCACCTGTAGTTTTTCAACGATAGCCCGCGCGATCTCGATGGCCTCTGCTGAAATCTTGGGGTCAATCGGCGCGGGGCAAATGGTCGTATCCAGGATGTGATGCCGATGAGTGTTTAGCATCGGGCCGTAGCTGGCAAACTCCCCGTTCAGCGATCGGGCCGCGACGACTGATAGTTCGCATTCGAAGTCGATCCACTGTTCAAGAATCCCTTCGTCTGTCGCTAATTGCTTCCATGCAGCAGGGGCATCTTCCACAGACTTGATGACGACCTGCCCTTTTCCATCGTAGCCCCACGAGGCGGTCTTCAAAACAGCCGGTGCACCCAGCTGGGCTAACGCCGCTTGGAGCGTGGCGAGATTTGTCACGGGGAGGTGGGGTGTGACTGGTAAGCCCGCCGCCGCGAAGCAACCTTTCTCGCGCAACCGATGCTGCGTGGTGTGGAGCACCGAACCAGCCGGACGAACCGGAGCAAACCTGGCTGCGGCGTCGGTCGTGGCTGACGGGACGTTCTCGAACTCAAACGAGACTACTGCAACGTCTTTGGCAAATCGCGCTATCGCATCGAGATCGCCATAGTCGGCCTTGATCTCTAGGTCAGCCACCTGGCCGGTTGGAGTGTCGTCGTCTGGCGATAAAACGTGGACTCGATACCCGAGTCGCCGCGCGGCGATGGTGAACATGCGGCCCAGTTGTCCGCTGCCCAGCACTCCTAAGGTGGCTCCGGGAAGAATCATCTGTGTCATGGGAGGACCTCGCCCAGCACCTTGCTTGTCTGTTCTTGCATAAAGGCTTCTAGCCGTTTCATAAGGGCTGAGTCAGTTGTTGCCAGGATCCGAATCGCCAGCAGGGCGGCATTTTTTGCCCCCGCCTCCCCGATGGCGAGGGTTCCGACGGGAACACCAGCCGGCATTTGGACAATCGACAAGAGCGAATCGAGCCCTTGCAGTGCGCGGCTTTGGACGGGAACCCCCAAAACGGGGAGGGGAGTCATTGAAGCCACCATCCCCGGTAAGTGGGCAGCTCCGCCAGCACCTGCGATGATAACCTTCAGTCCCCTGGAGGCCGCCTCTTTTGAATAGGAGGTCAGTAAATCGGGTGTACGATGCGCCGACACGACCCGGCATTCGTGCTTAACCCCAAATTGAGAAAGGATTTCCGACGCGGGTTTCAGTGTTTCCCAGTCGGATTTGCTACCCATGATGACCCCGACGACGGGTGGGTGCACGCTGGAAGGAGAGGGGCTGGTCATTTGATCCCTGTTTTGGCTGGGAGTGGGCAAGGTCCCGGGGGCGACCGTCTCGTTTCTTGGGCTTTTGGGGGGGTAGTCTAGCCGAATGACACCCAAACTGGCTCGGGGCGCCGCAGAAATTTCACCCAAGTCTGGTGAGGAGGCAGCGAATCTGAAGAAAACGTTAGGTTTCGGTCGATTTCTGCTGAACCGGAAGCAGTGCCCCTTCGTTCCTCCAATGCATTCCAATGAGGTTTCTGGGCAATGCTTTGGGGTTATCAATCGGCGATAAAAGGTCTGAATCGTAGCCAGTGAGATCCCCTAAATGGTGATGGCAGTTACAGTTACTCGCTGAACGGCCTCACGCTCAAAGCTTCGCTGCCAGCCTCGGTCGCCCTTGGGCCTTTGGCCAGATGGTAAATACGTCCAAGGGGTTATCTGGTACAAGTTTCAGCGGCAATCCACCGGAGAGGGGTCGCCCAAAGGAAAAATTGCGTAAAGGGATGGTTGGCCAGTGAGCACATTGAGGATGAATGACAGTGGCCGGGCAGCCGCCGCAGAGGTAGGTCCGCTTGTTGAGCTTTTAAGGTGCTTTGCCGAAGGTCGTGTCCCGTTTGAAACGCAAGCGGCCAAACGCCTGATCAGTGAAGCGATGCAAGCCCAGCCGGGGCCGACCCAGGAGCGCTGGTGCGATTGGCTGATTGAAGCGGGCCGCTCTTTGGGTGTGCCACTTAAGGCAATTGATTGCAGCGTGCTGGAGGCTTGGGAATTACGAAATGGGGGAACGACAATCGCAGCCTGGTCGCTGGCCGATCACGGACCTGCGGTTGCACTCCTAAAAACTAAAGGCCAAATGTGTCGCGTGCGGTTGTGCAGTGATCTGGCTGAGAACGTGAACTTAACCTCGGCCAAATTGGCGCGAACACTAGGAGTTGAATCGCGGCAAAGTCCACTGCGCTGGGTCTTCTACGATCGGCATGCCAGACTGTTTGAAAAGACGGCCGAAGAGTATGACGAGCATGCACATACAGGCCACCGACATGAGACCCCATTCCGCCGATTCATCCAACTCATACGACCCGAACGAGGCGACATTTTTGTTGTCCTCGTTGTGGCGTTGATGATCAGCTTTCTGGTGCTGGCAACACCTATCGCTGGCCAAGAGCTGATTCGAACGGTGATGTTCGGCAACCTGTATCAGCCGATTGTTGTCCTGACGTTAACCCTCTTCTGTTGTTTGTCGTGCGTGGCTGCTCTGCAAGGTCTGCAAATTCTGGCCGCAGAAATTATTCAGCGAAGACTGTTTGCGCGAGTCGTGGCTGACTTATCGTTCCGCGTTCCGCGACTCGACTATTCGATGCTGCACCAAACCAACGGCCCTGAGTTAGTGAACCGATTTGCTGAAGTGGTCACGGTACAAAAGGTGATCGCAGGGTTATTGGTCGATGCCACCTCGCTGGTGCTGACGACTGCAATCGGGATGACGCTGCTTGCGTTCTATCACCCGTTGCTGCTTGGGTATAACCTGCTGCTATTGTTCATCATGAGCATCATCATTGGGGTCTTGGGGCGATCTGGGGTTCCAACCGCGATCAGCGAATCAGTTACAAAGTATCAAACGCTCGCTTGGCTGGAAGAGTTAGCCCGCTGTCCAACTGCGTTTCGAGGTGGTGCGGGGGCCAGTTTTGCTGCTGAACGGGCCGACCGTTTGGTGGTGGAATATCTCAAGGCCCGCCGAGCACACTTCCGGGTACTGATCAGGCAAGTGTTGGCCATTTTGGGTTTGCAGGCCATTGCGTCGACAGTACTGTTAGGCTTGGGGGGGTACCTGGTGATGTCCGAGCAGTTGACGCTCGGTCAACTGGTGGCAGCCGAGCTGATTGTCACCATGATCGTTGGGGCATTCGCGAAGAGCATTAAGCACTTTGAAGGCTGGTATGACTTAATGGCCAGCCTCGATAAGTTGGGGCACCTCGTCGACTTGCCGATGGAA
>JAIXVG010000199.1 GCA_027483145.1 Planctomyces sp. | reverse complement strand
CTAACCAATAGGGGGGCAATCAATAGCGCTTTGCGAAGGCGACGAGCTCGTATCATAAAATTGCTCTTTGCTAATGATGTCGAATTAACTGGATCTTGCAGCGAACGGCCTTTGTCGTACCTGACCGTAAAATTGGTGCGGCTGCCGAAAGTGATCAAACGGTTCGCCGCTTGCGCCGCCCACCAACAAAGCTGTCAATCACCAGGTTCCCCAGGTCGTTCGCATTGCAATAAGCTGCAATCCCGCCCGAAACCTTGGCCATCTGCTCAACGAAGTTCACTAACTCAAGATAAAAGTAATCTTCAACCAGAGCAAAGCTGGAGAGATGGATCCCTTCATTCGAACAGCGTTTGGCTTCCATCAGCGTGATGTTGGCGGTTTGCTCGCAGGGGGGATAGATCAGCATTAAATCTCGCCCTTCCAGGTGAGCGGTTGGCTCTCCATCGGTAATCGTGATGATTTGCCGATTTGTCGCCGATTGCCGTCGTAATAGTCGCCGGGCAAATTGCAGCCCTGCGTGAATATTGGTGAAGTGCTGCGGAACAAACGGTGGGGGGGAATCGAGGTTGATTCTCAGCCTCACGCGGGGGTCGTAAATCGAAACCGGCTTCGGTGCACTCGCCAGCAGCTCACGCTCGGTTAGCGGGCTGGCATAGGTATAGAAACCAACAACCTGCAAAAAGTCACCCTGATATCGACCACGGACCAGCGACTGCAGAGACATGCCCACTTTTTTCGCAGCCCCGTACTTTCCCATGCGGGTCATACTTCCCGACATGTCAAGCAAAACAACCGTCGCACAATTGGCCTGATACTCGGTGTCGTAAATCACCAAATCGTCTTCGGTCAGGCGAATTCGGCCATCAGTTACCCCCTGGCGCGAAGCAGCGTTGCGTAGCGTTTCATGAAAGTTGAGATTCGAGACCGGGTCGCCGAATTCATAAGGCTTCGATTCATCATGCCGCACCTGACCCTGGCCACGAAAGTCAGTGTCGTGTCGTCCCGTTGAGCTTTTGCGGCGAATATCGAACAGCTCATCCAGCGCTTTATTCTCGACGCGACGAATCCCTTTCGGGGTGACAATGTAATTGCCCCCTTCATCCTTCTCGACCAATCCCTCCTTGATGAGCAGATCGACGATATCGGGGTTGTCCTCTTCCCATTGCTTCAGCGATTCGAGAACTTCATTCCCGTACTGCAGCATATACTCGCTCAATTGGTCGAAAATCTTTTCGGCCGATTGCGGTGTGAAGGCTTGAGAACCATCGAACTTGGAGTATTCGTAAAGCATTGAAACCGCCTGAAGAATCGGGCTCCGGCCATTGAGTGTCGCTCAATTCTAGGCCGGTTCCCAGCAGAAGGCGAAAATGGATTGCTGCTAATTCTGCGAAAGTGCGGCTTGCGATTCTTGCACGGGGACACGATCGCTAAGCGCTTGGAGAGCAATCAGGTGAATCATTTGACTCACTGTGGTGCAGCACTCGGGCAAAACGGTGATCTTGTAAGGCTTTGCTGCCTCCGAAATGGCCGTGTGCGTGACGCAATTCTGAGTCATCATCCCACAAACCAGTAACTCGGTTGTACCCAGTTCTTGCAGAGTTGCAGCCAAGTTTGTTTGGCGAAAACTGTCAGCAAATTCTTTCACAATAGTGACAGCTTGCGGAGCTGCTGCGACGATTCGAGGATGAATCGCGACCCCATCGGTCCCTTCTGCGAAGAATGGGGCCGCCGAGATTGGACCTCGAAAAACGTGCTGGACATTGATCACCGGAATTCCGGCCTGTTTGGCCTGAGAAATGGCCGTTTCAATCTGGGCTAAAGTTCCTTCGGCATTCCATAAAGGAAACTTTCCGCCAGGAAAATAGTCGTTCTGCACATCGATCACCAACAATGCTTTTGACACTTCTTCTGGCTCCTGACGTGTTGGAACGCTCTTTAACTTGGCTACTAAATCCAATCCTGATGATTGGCCGCGTCCAGCATTTGAACAGTCTTTTGCAGCAGGATAGGTAACCCCTTCCCGGTCACTGCCGAAATTTGCAGCACTTCTTTACCGATCCGTTCCTGCAACAACTCGGCTGCGGCCTCGGCGTCGGCTAGTTCGCCTTTGCTGATCACCACCAATTCGGGCCGCTCTGCCAAGCCCTCATCGTATAGACGCAGTTCTTCCCGAATCTGCAGGTAATTTTCAACCGGGTCGGTCTGGTCATCCGGATTTGGTTCAATCAAATGAACTAATACTTTTGTCCGTTCGACATGCTTCAAAAACTCATGTCCTAAGCCGACCCCGGCATGGGCACCTTCAATTAGTCCTGGAATATCTGCCAGCACAAATTGACGTTCGAGTCCGACACGCACCATCCCCAAGTTCGGGTACTTGGTGGTAAACGGATAATTCGCAATTTCTGGAGTCGCGCGAGACAGCCTGCTCAACAATGTCGATTTGCCGGCGTTAGGCTTACCGATCAGTCCCACATCGGCAATGACTTTCAGTTCCAGTACAATTTCGCGCTTCTCGCCCGTTTCGCCAGGGCCGGTTTCGCGCGGAGCCTTGTTCGTGGCAGAGACAAACCGCGTATTTCCCTGCCCCCCTTCTCCCCCTTTGGCGACGATCACTTCTTCACCATTCTCAGTCAGATCGCGCAACACGTGGCCACGAATGGCGTCGCGCAAAATTGTGCCGGGAGGAACACGGATAATTAGGTCTTCGCCCCCTTTGCCCGTTTTAAGTGTCCCTAGACCGGGAAAACCTGGCTCGGCGTTCCAATACTTGATGCCGAGCAGATGAATCAAGCTGCCGACGTTTTCATCGGCGACGATAATGACATGGCCACCGTGGCCGCCATCTCCCCCATCGGGGCCCCCGCGCGGAACGTGAGCTTCGCGGCGAAAGCTGCAACAGCCCGCGCCACCATCTCCACCTTTACAAACAATACTCACTTGATCGACAAACATAATGACCTAAAACGCGGCTTCCCGCACTGAACAAACCGAACCCCGCACCTCAACAAACGAGCAGCTAAACGCCAGCACCAGCCAAAGGGCTACCAATTGGCTACATAGCCGCCCGCCGTCCCGGTTTTGTCTTGGGAAAATACTCATTTCCGCAACCTGCGTAAGTTGGCAACAGTTTTCCCGGGCTGCAATTGTGATGCGGGTTGAAGCAATCGTGAAGGTCTTGCATCACGGCTAAATCAGTTTCTGTAAATAACTTGCCCATAAAACTCAGTTTTTCGACCCCGATCCCGTGTTCGCCGGTCACGCTTCCCCCCAGTTCGATGCATTTCGACAAAATTTCGTCGCTCGCTTCGAGTGCCCGGGCTACCTCTTCGGGAATCCGCTCGTCGAACAGCAAAATGGGGTGAATGTTCCCATCTCCCGCATGGGCCACATTCAAGATTCGAATTCCATGCCGCTCACTGCACTCCGCAATGAACCGCAGCAGCTCGGGCAGACGGGTGCGAGGGACGACGCCGTCCTGGGTGCAGTAGCTGGCACTCAATCGCCCGATCGCTCCGAATGCCTGCTTGCGGCACTTCCACAATAACTGACGCTCAGCTGGGGTATTCGCCTGTCGAACTTCTCTGGCCCCAACCTGCTGGCACAGGGCGACAATGGCGGCAGCTTCGAGTTCGACCCCTTTTTCCAACCCATCAACTTCAATCAGCAGCACAGCGCCGGCATCGAGAGGGAACCCGAAATGGAAGGCCTCTTCGACAACCTGCACAATTCCCTGATCCATCATTTCAAGGGCAGCAGGAACGATTCCCGCCCCAATGATTTGGCTGATCGCCTGAGTGGCCGCTTCAACCGTTTCAAAAATTCCCAGCATTGTTCGGTAAGCAGCCGGATCGCGCGATAGCCGCAGCGTCAGCTTGGTGCAAATTCCGAGCGTCCCTTCCCCGCCAACGAACAACCCAGTCAGGTCATATCCCCCCGCTTCCTCGTGCGGTCCCCCTAGCTCAATCACTTCTCCATCGGGGAGTACGACCTCGATTCCCAAAACGTGATTCACCGTCACACCATATTTAAGCGTGTGTGGCCCACCGGCATTGGTGGCCAAGTTTCCCCCCAGCGTGCAGGCCCCCTGGCTTGATGGGTCGGGGGCGTAGTGGTACCCGCTTCCTTTCAGGGCTTGGGTCAGATGGACATTGACCGTCCCGGCCTGCACGACGGCATACCGATCGCGCAAACTGATTTCTTCAATCTTCGTCATGCGGGTCAGGGCAATCATCAAGCCGCCACCAACCGCCAAACAGCCTCCAGCCAAACTTGTCCCGGCCCCACGCGGGACAAACGGAATCTCAAACTGATTGCACAGCTTCACTACCGCCGAGACTTCGGCCGTTGATCGCGGAAACGCGACCACATCGGGGGCGTTCTTTTCGACCATATATCCATCGCACTCGTAAACCAATAGTTGCGACGGATCGTCAATCGCCCCATCCTGGCCCAATATCTCCCGCAACCGGTTCATAAACTCGATCGGCAGTCTGGCAGCATTCATGTTGGGCAATAGCGAAGACTTGGTTACGCTCATCGGGTGTCTCAGGGCCAGTTCAGAAAGTCAGCCGCACTTCGTTGGAAGTGCGGGGGGAGTTAGGCAGTGTACCATAACGCCGCAAGTGGCACTCACAATCCTTCGTCGCCAGCAAAACCGGTTTGGCCAAAAGAGTTTACGCCAACTGCCCAACCCCCTTCCGATTGGGGTATCGGCAACTTGCAACACACCCCTCCTCGTTGACAAGCCTCTAAAAACCACCCTAAGATTTGGCCCGCAAGCATCTCCAACGAACCGTTCCATCGGCTTACTTTTCACCAAAGCTCCCACTCAACCTTGCTCCCCACTGGAGTCGAACCGGCTATGCAAACCCCCTCTTCGGGCATTCAGAGCACGCTGCAAGAACATCGGAAGTTCCCCCCTCGGCCCGAGTTTTCGGCATCGGCTCATATTTCAACTGTTGCGCAGTACGAGCAGATGTGGAACCAGGCCAAGGACGATCCAGCCGGCTTCTGGGGCGAAATGGCCAATCAGCTCGATTGGTTTAAGAAGTGGGATAAGGTTCTCGAAGGGACCATGCCCGAAACCAAGTGGTTTGTCGGCGGGCAGTTGAATGCATCCTACAACTGCCTCGACCGACACCTTCTGACGTGGCGAAAAAACAAGGCAGCGATCATCTGGGAAGGGGAACCAGGCGACCGCCGCACGCTGACCTATCTCGAACTCCATCGCGAGGTCTGCCAATTTGCGAATTGCCTGAAGCGGCTTGGCGTTCGCAAAGGGGATCGCGTTGCCCTCTACCTTCCCATGATTCCGGAATTGGCCATCGCAATGCTGGCTTGCGCCCGCATTGGTGCAGCCCATTCGATCGTTTTCGGAGGATTCAGTGCCGATGCCGTGGCCGATCGCTCGAACGATGCTCAAGCAAAAGTGATTGTCACCGCTGATGGTGGCTGGCGACGGGGGAAAGACGTTCCGCTAAAGAAGGCGGTCGATGAAAGCCTGAAAAAGTCATCCACTGTTGAGAAGGTTGTCGTTGTCCGCCGCACAGGCTGGCATGTCGATATGGTCCCCGACCGCGACTACTGGTGGCACGACCTAATGTCGTCCGCCAGTGCCGACTGCGATGCCGAGCCTGTCGATTCCGAACATCCTTTGTTCATTCTGTACACATCCGGTAGCACGGGTAAGCCGAAGGGGGTTCTGCACACGACCGGTGGGTATCTCCTTGGAACAACCATGACATCGCGCTGGGTCTTCGACCTGAAAGAAGAAGACACTTATTGGTGTACCGCCGATATTGGCTGGATTACAGGCCACAGCTATATCGTCTACGGCCCCCTTTCCAATGGCGCAACAACGGTCATGTACGAAGGTGCTCCCAACTGGCCCGATGAAGGCCGGTTCTGGGAAATTATCGAGCGGTACCGGGTCAACATTTTCTACACCGCCCCGACGGCCATTCGCGCCTTCATTAAGTGGGGGGACGACTGGCCCAACAAGTACGATCTTTCCAGCCTCCGGCTCTTAGGTTCCGTAGGGGAACCGATCAATCCCGAGGCCTGGATGTGGTATCACACAGTAATCGGTGCCGAGCGCTGTCCAATTGTTGATACATGGTGGCAAACCGAGACCGGAGCGATCATGATTTCGCCTCTTCCGGGTATCACCGAAACAAAACCGGGAAGTTGCACACGCCCGTTACCGGGTGTCGTCCCGGCGATTGTCACCAAAGAAGGGGCCGAACTTCCCGCCAACTCCGGAGGCCTGTTGGTGATGAAGCAGCCGTGGCCCAGCATGCTGCGCACCCTTTACGGCGACCACGAGAGATTCAAGCAGACTTACTTTTCAACCGTCGAAGGCTGCTACTTTGCTGGAGATGGTGCCCGCACTGACGAAGATGGCTACATCTGGGTGATGGGCCGAGTTGATGATGTGCTAAACGTCGCAGGCCACCGCTTAAGCACGATGGAAATCGAAAGCGCGCTGGTCTCCCACTCGTTGGTCAGTGAAGCAGCCGTCGTCGGCTTCCCTCACGAGATTAAAGGGGAAGGAATCTGCTGCTTCGTCACCCTCAAAACTGGTGACGGGAACGACTCGCTCGAAAAAGAACTGATCTCTCACGTCCGTAAGCATATTGGTGCCTTGGCCACCCCCGATAAAATTCGCTTCACGGCAGGCCTTCCCAAAACTCGTAGTGGCAAAATCATGCGTCGCTTGCTGCGAGACATCGCCGCCGGCCGCGAACAAACCGGCGACACCACAACCCTCGAAGACTTTACCGTGTTGGCCAAACTACGCGAGAACGATGATTAGCTGGCAGTGAAGACAGGGTTACAGGCAGGGCTTGCCAGTAACCCGGGCGACCAATTTTTACTCATTCACGTGGCTCATCATTCGCGAGCGCACAACCAACGGACAGATTGCCAAAGTGCATTGCTGCAAGGTTAAAGCCTAAACTTGGTGTTCCTGTGCGCTGCCAATTGATTATCCATCTAAGGATCCAGTGGCAGAACCAACAGCACTCAACCCGAGGTATTGAGTGTGACAATACTCTACGTTACACCTACTGTTCCTTGCTGCTTCACCAGTGCAACCAGTTCTTCGGCTGTTGGCAATCGTCCAAAACCAATGCGTCCTAATAAGCCACGGGTCTTCCACCGGTCAAATAGCACATTCCCGGCATATTCAATTCGAAATGTCCCCCAGCCACCGGGGCGTATCTCAGACGTCACACCCGTCGCTGCCTCAACCGCCACAGCTAAGTTCACGGCTGTCGGTCTCAGTCCGCATGGAGGGCAGTAGTGAATCACCATTTGGCTGGTCATTGGTGAGCGGCCTTATACAAGTTGAGTGTCAGGTGAGCCTGGCCCTGATGATGGGCTTCATGCCACGACAAAACCTGCAGAATTTTGCGGAGGTTCCAACCCCGTTCGCGAAATGGCTCCGGTATGACCCCCAGGTCATCATCATTAAATGTGGCCAACGAGTTGATCAAGTGCTGTCGCGTTTCCTGTAGCACTACACGAATCTGATCGGCCGCGACCATCTCATCATCGGGGACACTTCCCCCTTTAAACCGGGGGACCAGTTCCGAGTAGGCCGCTGGACGGCCGAATAACCGTTCCGTCGCGAACAGCTCTTCAGTGATCGCAATATGCAAGAATTGCCATTGTATTGGCGCCCGTCCCGGACCGGGCCGAAAAGCCAGTACTTGTTTCCCGTCGGCCCTTGCGACCACCTCATCGAGCGTCGTCAGCGTTCGCTGACGGTTTTGCTCGATAGCCGACAGAAATGTTTCAATAACGGTCCGCTGGCTGCTGGTCATGGAGTCCTCGAAGAATGAGCTGCTGAGGCCCGATTCGCCAAAGAAGGGAAGTCGACAAAATTCTGTTTCTGACCCGTTTAATTGTCGACTTCCGCGTCTTGTTTGCAACCGCAGCCAGCAAGATACTTTTCGAAGCAATCAGCCAGGTCGATGCAAATTCGTCCGAATACTCAACTTCGGAAAATTCGTATCGCTACAGTCTCGGCCCAGGTATCGAGCGTGTTACAGTACGAAAAGCAGGGGGAGTTCCCCAAAGCCCTTTCGTCAGACAGATCAGGACTTTGGATTACATCGCGATCTTCGTCAAGAAACTCGTATGCCTGTCAACACTTACGACGAAGCACTAGCTTATCTTTACGGCCGCATTAACTACGAGCGGATTCACTCGCAGTCCTACTCGTCCGACGACTTCAAGCTCGAACGAATGCGGCAACTTTTATCACTCGCAGGCAATCCGCACAACGGGTTGCCTGTCGTTCACATCGCGGGGACCAAAGGCAAAGGCTCGACTTCAACAATGGTCGCTTCGATGCTGTCCGCGGCCGGATATCGAACGGGCCTCTACACCTCTCCCCATATCCATCGGTTCGAAGAACGATTCACGGTTGATGGCAAGCAGCCCACCGAGACAGAGGTTATTGAGCTGACTCGCAGGGTCGTCCCCATTGCTGCCGAAATGGATGCCCGTGGCCCAGGTCAAGGTCCGACTTACTTTGAAATCGCTACCCTTTTCGCCTGGTGGCATTTTCGCGACCAGCATGCCCAAGTCGCCGTGCTCGAAGTTGGCTTAGGAGGGCGGCTCGATTCGACCAACGTTTGTGAACCAGCCGTGTGTGTCATCACCAGTATCAGCCGCGACCATATGCATCTGCTCGGCGGTACAATTGGTCTCATCGCCGCTGAAAAGGCGGGCATTATCAAGCCAAACATCCCAGTCATCAGTGGGGCCTCTCATCCCGAAGCCCATGCGGTCATTCGTCAGGTCGCCCAGTCGAAAAACGCTCTCCTGATCGAGTTCCCCGCTGACCTCAAGCTAAATATTCTTGGTAGCGACGAGCAAGGCCGACGAACCATTGATGCCTTTACCCCCGGCCATACATTTCAGGGAATCCAGGTTCCGCTTTGCGGAGAACATCAGGCCACCAACTGCTGTCTGGCCCTTGCTGTCATCAGTCTTCTGGAAGAACGAGGATTTGAGCTGGCAACGTCTGCCATTAATACTGGCCTTGGCCGAGTAACCTG
>JAIXVG010000579.1 GCA_027483145.1 Planctomyces sp. | reverse complement strand
GAAGGCCCGGTCCTGCTGCCGATCCTTTAACAGCTCGATCATGCTTTCGTATTTCTCAATGGCGGAAATCCGATCGCCAATCTGCTCGTACCGTTCAGCCTTGATAAATAGTCGTTCGGGTTCGGTCAGATCCTTCCCTCGATTTGCCTTGCTGCGAGCCTGCTTTTCAGCCCGATGAATCTCATACTGGTCGTACATCTCCTGCACGCTTTCAACATGATCTCCTTGCGGAAACCGCTTTAAGATCTCGGCCAACGGTCCATCGTGAGCCACCTTCCAATCACCCGGGTCGGTCGATTTCATGAGCGATTCGGATCGAGCCAACAAAACCGACAGCGATGCAGGCAGCGAAAAGTAAACCACCAAACCAATCAGCAGGGCCAGGCAACCACCCAGAAATCCCCAGTGCTCGTAAAATGGAGTTTCTTCAACTTTCTTCTTTTTCTTTTTCTTTTTGGTGGTCTTGGTCGTCGTTGTCGCCTCGTCACTCGTCGCGACCAAAGTGGCAATCGCTGTAGGCTTCGACGCGGCCGCAACCGCCTGGTCGTAAATCGTCTTGCGAACCTTGGCAATTGACGCCTGCACCGCCAACGCATCGTAAGGGCGGTTACCAGGCTCCTTCTCAAGTAAATCGAAAATGAGTTCTTCGATTGGCTCGGGGCAGGTCGGAACAACCGAAGTAATTCGCGGCGGCTGTTCCTGCAAATGCTGCATCAATAAGTCGCCACCATTCTCCGAGACGAAAGGAGTTTCTCCCGCGATCATTTCATAGAGCAGGCAACCCAGCGCATATAAGTCGGTTTTACCGTCGACCGGCGGCTTGCCTCGAATTTGCTCTGGGGCCATGTAAGCATAGGTCCCCACTGTTCTGCCAGCCGCGGTCAACGCGGTCTGCTGCGTATCGCGCGCGATCCCGAAGTCGGTCAGCTTCAGGGTCAAGTTCTCGGTCAACAGGAGGTTCGCGGGCTTCAAGTCGCGATGAACGACCCCTTCTCGATGGGCATGCTCAAGTGCCACCGCCACCTGGTTCGCATACTCGAGGGCTTCTTCCCACGACAGTCGGCTACGCTTCTTCAGCAGGCCTTCCAGCGAGCCCCCGGTCACCAGCTCCATTGCGTAAAACCGCTGCGTTCCGGTCTTACCACCACCAAAGTACTTGACGATATGCGGATGCTTCAGCTTCCGCAGAATCGAAATCTCGCGTTCGAAACGCTTCTGCAGCGAAAACTCGTTGGAAAGATCAGGCGAAAGAATCTTAATCGCGCAGGGTATGTTGATCAGGTTTCGAGACGGATCATTACAAACCGCGCGATACACGATCCCCATGCCCCCCACTCCGAGGCGTTCTCCGATCGTGAATGGTCCGATTGTCCGCGGGGCCATAACTCAAGGTTTGCTAAACGAATGACTCAGAAAACACGGCCATCGGGGCTGTTGGCATCACGCAGTCTCTCTGCGAGCAATACACCCGACCATGATCCTGAATCTGGGCGAAAACGAAGAACAATATGGGCAACATCGAATAGATTAATGAGAATCTACTGCCGCGATAAATGATGAGGACAGCGTTTGTAAGACCATCTAAATCGATGCTGCTGCCAACCACAGATTGCAAACCAAAGGAAGAATCCAGAAAGCAGGCCCATGCTTCCGAGTTTCTTTACCCGGCAATCCGATAAGTTGTTGCATCCGGAATTCTCGGCGGAACTGCTGGCAAACGCAATTCTCGAATGGGGTCGACCCGCCAAGAATCGGCCAGACCACGGCGGCGAAATGCTCAACTTCCGACCAACCCGACCCGTTTGGGAACTCATTAACGCCCCAAAACCTGCCAAACCAGTGCACCGCAGTCTGTCGTCGGCTTCTTCAGTGCTTTCGGGGCCAACCTCTCCATGAAGCTGCTCAACCCAAACGCCGACGCAATTTAGCCACGCCCTCAGGCGGAAATCTTCTTTGGCTTGGGATGGTCTGCTGAGGTCGCATGGGCAGGGTTGGTCGAAACTGGTCTGGTTGCCAACGGATAGAAGAATCGCTGGAACAGCCCCATCGACGCCAGGTGGCGTAGCAATCGACTCAACGGTTGAGCAGTCGGCTCTTCAATCCAAGGAATGGCTGCAATCGCCGCCAGGCGAAAGACAACGCTAATAGCAAAGAACAAATGAAAGTTCGTGACCACAAACGAACCCACCGTCATCTGCCAATCGGCCAACGTCACCAGCAGGTATCCACAAGCGATCGACGTGATACCTCCAATAAAACCAGCTACCGCAGTCCCAGCCGCCAGATACATCGTCCGGTTCTGTGCCGGCGAATGCCTGATGAGGTATCCGTTATTCGCAATCAAAATTCCCGAGTTGAGCGCTGCATCAATCATAAACACCGGTATCAGCACCCAGAACGCCAGCCCAGGGTCTTGCGGGCAAAGAACCAACGCCACCATGTTCAGCGACTTAAACGTGACGCATAGCGCCAAGACCGGTTTGCAGCCATACTCGTCGGTCCAGCGACCCAGAATATGCGAGCAAGCCGCCCCCCCAACCCACGCAGTCACGGTTAGCATCATCACTTGGAACAGGCTCATCCCCGTTACTTGCAGCAGAAACAGCGGAATGAACGGGGCCGAAATCATCGTCGAGAAGTGCCAGAACGACATGAACCCGATAAATCGGCGAAAGTCACGATGTCGAAATGGCTCTGCCAGCACTTCCCGCAGCCGTGGCCTCTCTGTCGCCACCACTCGTGGCTCATAAACCTTAATGAAGAACAACTGGTCAACCACCCCCGCTATCGTGGCCACTACAATCAGCATGGCAAACCCATAGCCAATCTCGGGTGTCCCAAACTGCAGGTAGAGCGCCGCCCCAGCCAGCGACAAGGCCGCGGCCCATTGAGAGTAATACTGCCTGGCACCCCAAAACGAGCTAAGGCCATCACGCGGAAGGTAGTCCCCCATCCACGACAACCACAGGGGGGCGCTAAAGTGTAGAAATGCCTGATTAAGTGCCGTCACCGCAATGAGCGACCACAGCCAGAATACGCCAGGCAGATCGGGCCAAATCAACGGACCAACCGCTACAGGCAACAAGAGGGTACGATGGGCGAGCGAAGTCCAAAACCAAAGCTGGCGGCGGTACTCAAGTTGGTTAACGATCACCGCTGCCACAAACTGCATAAACAGCATCAGCGTCGGCAGGGCACCCAGAATTCCGACATGAGCGGCTGTTCCCCCATGTGCACGGGCAAACTCAATGGTCGCTGGCGATGTGGAAAGCTGCGTATAGACGGCTGCACAACAGGCCCCCGTAATGATGGCTTTTTTTGCCGAAGTCAAAGACCACATCATTCCAGGTGAACCATCAGTTGTCAGGGAAGAACTGCTATGCAGGTAATCGTATCGTTTTGTGGTCATGTTTGCTAAATCGGACGACACATCGAAATGTGGCGACCAAACTAAAGTTTGAACTCAATTCACAATCGCATCGAAGCGATTAAGTCATTATTGCCAAGAAGGTTGCGGTAAATGTGTTCGGGCGATTTCAGGGCCTGTTTCAACTCATTTCATTCTGGACGTCTCGCCATTACCTTCGTGGAATTTCGATCGGGTGCAGGTCTTGTTCCGTCTGCCCTCACTTTTCACGTCGATCACCGAGCCAGGAAGCTTCACCTGTCGGCTTGGTCTGCTGGTGGCTCATCGCCCCGAAATCGAGGTCGCGTCAAAAAGTCTGAAATGACTTATTGAAAAGGGAAGAACTTTGGTTGGTCATCCTCGGCCGCTACCACTGTTCTCTCAGAGAAATTCGTTCTTTTCACTGGCAAAAGGCCCGCTCTGGGCCGGGCCTTTGCTTTTTTCAAGCTGGGTCAGATCAACTTTGGGTAGCGGGGGCGCCCCGCACAGCGGAAGTCCTCGATCCGTCGAGTTTCTAACCCGGGGGCTTCTAAAGCAGCGCCTCCGCCACACGGGCTTTTTGAATAATGCGAAACCCCCCGCTCTAGGACGGTCGAACGGGCTGATTTCTCCACCTTCTGGCGATTCACCCTGTCATTTTCAAGACACCGCCGCGACTGGCGGGGGGCAGTCTTTTCTGGCTCGCTCGTCTCAGATTTCTAAAGAAAACGCCCATCATCGCAAAGTCGGAATTCTGGTTTTCCAGGCACCACCGGCTTCGGCAGCCCTCATCACCAATGGCGGTGGCAGGTCTTGCCGAAGTTGGGACCGATTTTTCGACTTTGCGGGCTGAAACGAGTTCATTCAAGCCATTCGCGGCCTTTCGGCTCGCTGACTCGGATTGCTGCAGTTTTTTCGCAGGACTAAAACCGTCGCTTTCGTATCTCCCGACAATCTGAATTGGCTCTATTCACGGATCTCCGGACGGCCGGTCTCCGTTTGGATTCAGGATTTCGACCGCAAACCGTATCTGCAAGGGATTCTCACTCCCCGCTGGAAACGATCAGCGAATCGATGTCGACAAGCAGCCCAAGGGCCAGAAGCGGCTAAGGCTGGCAGGCAACGCTCTCTCAGACAACGTAGTGAAGACGGATAATTGTAAGTGGCTTCAAAACGCTCGTTCGGGCCAACAAGCACTTCTTTATTGAAGTGACTGACAGGTCAGCACAAGGGTTCTTGAAGCGAGCTTTAGAGGTGTCTCGATGTACGTGCTGAACAACCGGCTGATCGGCTTTGCAATCGCAGCACTTGCTGGTGCTTCGCTTTGCGGGCTGTTCGCTCCCGTCGCAGTGCATGGCCAGGATATGCCCAGCTATGGGGATGTGCAGGATGGCGCAATTGAAATTGGCCAGTTGCTCTACCAGGGTGGTCCACAGCGGTCACGCGGCGAAGCTCTCGGAGCAGCTTTTCGCATTGGGCACTTCACCGGACCCGCTCTCGGTCGCGATCAATCGATTACACCCATCGAGTTCATGCCCTACGCCTTCCAGGAAGACTGGCTCTTCTTTGGTGACCTTCGCGGCTTTCGCTCAAACAACGACCGATACGGCGCCAATATGGGGGCCGGTGTGCGGCGTTATGTTCGCAGCATTGATCGTATTTTTGGTGTGAACTTCTATCACGACTACGACGAAATCAGTGGAAACATCTTCCGTGACATGGGCTTCGGTATCGAAACCTATGGCCAGCTTTGGGACGCCCGGGCTAACGCTTACTTTCCGTTAGGCAAAGACACGCAAGAAATTCGGGCACCGTTCGTTGCACCTGGTTCTACGCGGTTCTCGGGAAACAGCCTCCTTTACGATCAAATTCGGACCGTCGGCGTCGCCCCGCTGGGTGTCGATATGGAAATCGGGGTCCCCGTTCCGGGCCGCTGGACTGAAAAGTTTGACGTCCGAGCCTATGCAGGCTGGTATCACTATCAGGCCCGCAACTTGGCTGAAACACTGTGGGGTTACAAAGGCCGTGTCCAAGGGAACATCTTCCCCAGTTTGGCAATGAGCCTCGAACTGACCCACGACCAGATCTTCGATACGACCGTCTCGTTTGGTGTGCAGTACACCTTTGGCGGTCACAAGCGTGCCGATGATGATCGCCCATCGACCTTCGATCGCATGACGACCCCGGTCCGACGTAACTACAACATCGTGGTTGCCCAGAACTCCGTCCGCGATGCGGGTTTGACTGCCATCAATCCAGACACCGGCAACGCCTACTTCATCGAGCACGTCAGCAACGTGACCACTGCCAATGGCGGGCAGTCAACCGGAACTTACTTGGGAACCTACGAGAATCCATTCTTGAACCTGGGTCAATCGGCTCAAACAATTAGTCGGCCAACGACTGATATTGTTTACGTTCACGCCAACAGCGTCTATGCAGGCGCTTCAACCATTCGGCTAAGTCAAAACGGGCTGCGTGTGTTAGGTGAAGGGGATGTCGTTGGTACTGGCAACCTTGGCGACGGCGGCATAAGTGGTCAATCGATCGACCATGCCATCAACATCCAGGGTATTGGCGAAACGGTCCTTCCTCGTGCCACATTTGCTCGCACCACTCCTTCAAATCCCAACAGCGCGTTCGCATTTCGTGATCGCCCCGCCTTTCTCGATATTAGCGGTAACGGGGTTGAAGCCCTCGTCGGCAACACCGAGTTCAGCGGCTTCAGGCTGGGGCAGAAACTTGATTTCAATAATCGCAACACCAATCCAAACCTGGCTGACGATCCCTCCGATCGTCTTCGCGGCGGCGAAAGTAACCGGCTCGTCGATGCAACCGGCCAATCAACTGCTCGTGGTCCAAGCGGCAACGGAATTGTGGCTGCTAACTTGACGAATCCTGCTGTTGGCACCGCTGGTTCGGTTCGAGTGCGATTCGTCGATATCAACGGGGCAGGGGGTGACGGTGTTCTGTTGCAAAACAATCGTGTTGCCTTCGATTTAACAAATAGCCGTATTCACCACAGCGGTGGCCGCGGCATGTTTGTCGATGGCGGCAGTTCCCGAATCACTTTCCTCGACACGATCAGCACCTTCAATTCAACTTCTGGTGCGGTTCCAACCTTTAATGATCAACTGAGCGATCGCTTTGTTGCCGGGGTTTTCGGGGCACGTAATCGTATTCTCGAAGTTCAGAACACAACCGCTGCTGCTTCGCTCAACTTCTCTACCCGTTCGTCGATCAATCAACACGCAACGTTGCTAAACACCGGTATCGCTCAACCACTTCTAGCAAACGGACAGCCCGATGATTCTGCTTTAAATGCCCAAGGGATCCTGGCTACCAACAATGCCGGAGATATTTCACTCGGTATCGTCCTCCTGGGACCCATCGACACCGGAAGCTATGGAAGCTTCTCTGACGGATTGGTTGGCGTCGGAGGACAAATCCCTGAGCTGAATCGGCAAGTCACAAGTCAGTTGGCCCGAACCGATCGAGATCGGACTGCTAACGGCACAATCACCGTGGCCGATGACATCGATCAGCGAGTCATCTACGATCCAACGGCCATCATCAACATTTCGCAACAGCAAGGGTCAGTCTCGTTCAATGCCCCCGTCTATGTCGTAAACCCTGTCAACCAGACAAGCGGGTCTGGGTCTGCCGTGCGAATCGACTCGTTGCGCAGCGGTGGCTCAGTTATCAGCGATGCCCCACCAGCCAGTACCACCGCCGCTCCGCTTGGGACAACAATCACCGTCAGAAATCGTGGCGGCTTCGATAACGGTGCCGCAACGGGCTATCGCCGACCAAGAACAGCCACTCGTGGTGTCGACATCACCAACAATGCCGGCAACGTACAGCTTGAAGGTGGCCTCAGAGTTCACCAACAGACGATCACCGGAACTCCGGTCCCTAACGCCCAAGTGGCCCTCAACTATCAAAACAATCGTGGTGCAACCGGTCAGCCACTCAGTCATCGACTTGGCCGGACCTTACTGCTCAACTCCGACACAACCGCAATGGCTCTCGGGTCAACTGTCGCTGGTAGCGATAACGAACTCGTCAGACTTTCGTTTACCGGCCAGGTCGACGTCGAAGGAACTATCCTCGGCGACGGGATTTTGTTGACAGACGATGGTGCTGACTATCTGTTCCGAAACAACGTCACCGTCGCAGGTCAGACAGGTTCAACTCGCGGGGCACGCGGGATTGCCATCGAAAACATGCGAGGACAAACTGCGAGTTTGTCGGGGACTGTCAATCAGGTTGATTTTCGTCAAGTTGTCACCGTCGGAAATTCGGGCCTTAATAGTCGTGATCCGGCCATCGACATTCGCGATACTCGCCTTGGCCGAACGGTCGCCGCAACCGGGGCCGGGCTTACCCCTTATCTTGGTCAACGCGCTCGGGTGAATTTCAATAGCCAAGTGAACATCACCGACGCCACTCGCAGTCTTCTTGATGAAGATCCTGCCACAGCCAATCCCGATCCTACCGGAACCGCGTTTGTCAGCCGGATTCATGAAGCAGCTGGCTTCAACGTCTGGAGTGAAGACCTGCTCGTGACTGGTCTCGAAGGAGGAGTCCGCCTGGGAGACGCAGCGACGACAACAGTATCTCAGGGGGCAGCGCTAGTCACTGTTCAAGAACTGAATGTTGCAACCGTCAACGGAATCGGCCTCGCTGTTCGCGAAGGAAACATTCGCGTCAACGATGGTACTATCAGCTCGACATTTGGCGGACCACAAGCAGTTTCAGGCGGTCGATCGGCTGTCGATATTCGCGATTCCAATATGAATGTCGCGTTGACTGCGGTCTCTGCGAACCAGGCTGGTGTTGGGAACTCAACTTCTGGCCAGATCATCCTGCAGCAGAATCTCGCCAACTATGCTGAAAACGGTATTACCCTTATCAATTCAATTCCCTTCGGGACCTTTAATCAGACCACTGCTGCAACTTCAACTCGGGCTGCCCCAGTTGTTAGTTCGTTCGCTGTCATCGGCAACGAAACAGAACTAGCCACCGACCGCGGTACGGGTGGTATCATTCAGGCGTCAACCGGAAGCGGTGTCTTCGCTCGCAATGTCGAAACACTGACTCTTCGAAATATGACGTTAACCGGCAACGGAACCGCCGTTGCACCTGGACTTGCCAGCGGAGGTGCCCGTGGCTTCATCGACGGTACCAGTACCACGGGTGTCTTTACCGCTCCTCCAGTCCGGCGATATGTCAGCTTAACCAACGGTCTTTACTTCGGCTTCTACAGCGATCTGAATCAGAACACTCGGGATCTGGCACAGGACATACCTGCTCCAACCGACTTTGCTGCTGACGGGATTACTGTTATCCGTAATCGACCGACGTATCGCAGCAACGAAACAATTCCTGAAACTGATGAAAGAACCCGCGCCACTATCGTCAACAACGCCGTAACCGGTTCCATCAACTACGGACTTTATACCTACGATACTCCCGAAGTCACCGTTCGCCAAAACACATTCACCAGCAGTGCCGGCGAGATCTCCGACTTCGCTCAAGTTCGACTCGTTTCGCCATTCGCTGACAACTATAGCTATAGCCTCACCCGAAACACGATTACTGAGACTAGCGCCAATGGGGTCGAAATCGATAATGATAACGAAACGCTACTCGATAATGGCTTCCGTTCTTTGGCCCTCGACTTTATCGACAACGGCCTCATCACAAGCTTTGCTAACTCCGATGGGTTGTTTATTGATTGGAACGGCGGAACCGGAACCACCGCTCCAGCGAACCTCGATCCAGCTACAATTACCATGAATATCGACCTGAACGAAGCAGACCTCGGTGTGTTCGAAGGAGCGTATGCCTTTAACATCAATACGCGCCAAACCAGCTTGCCCGTAACGATCAGTGCGACTCGCAACTCACGACGGTTCACCGATCAGTTAGCTTCCACCAGCATTCGCGACGATAACCGAGTCTTATTGCCAGTCGACCCCATCACCGGCTTGGCCACCACCCAGGCTGGCATCATTGGCAGCGGAATCAACCAGCGGGCGTTCAACATCGTGACGCTAGGGGGGAACACCACCAGTGTGAATATCGAGGGCAATCACCTCGGGTTCACCGTTCCCGATCCAAACTTCAACGTGGGGACACGCCCCGGCAAAATCGAAGTCGATGTGACCGGATCAACATTCGTTCGAATCGTTCGCAACCAGATCGATTTGCCCACACCAAGTCTCGCCGCTGGGACCTCGACTGCAGTCCGGCTCTCCGCTCGCAGCGGAAGCAGTGTTGCGGTACTGGCCAACAACTTGATTACTGTCCCAACGGCTCCACCGGTCCAGCTTACTGCGTTTCGCGTTGCCTTTGTTCGCGGCGATCTCACTTTGACTTCGAACGATGCCTCCGAACCTGCTAATAACGCTCTCCGGGTTGGCATCGGCCTCTTGCCACGTAACGCCACTCCAGCCGAAATCGATCCACTCAGCCTGGGTGGGACGATCGCCCCAGGCAGTTCGGTTCTCATCAACAATATTCCCCGTCCGTAAGAGAAAGTGTCTCATGTTTGATTATTGTCCAGGGACCTGCTGGGTCGCGAACAGACTGCTCGGGTGATCCAACCGGGCAGGCAACCAACCAAACGGTCGCACCGCTTACTCACTGGCGCCAGGCCAGGTTCACCATCGGGCCCCTTGGTCCTCCAACAACGGAGGTCTGAGGGGCCTTTGGTCATTTGCCCCTTGATAAGAGCCATCTTTCGCCAGCCCGCAAAGCCGGAAAAACCGTTAAACTTCGCGATAACCGGGGAATTTCAGCGAGTCCCAACCGATTACAACCGATACAACCGTTACAGAGTGCCATTCGCTTTGCAAATGGCGGTGGTTCGTTGAGTCGTTGGGAGGAAGTCTACGGAATCCAGAAGACTTTTGTCGGCTGGGCCTCTGCAGTCTCTCTCCCTTCTAGTGAGGTCAATCTGCGATCTCGATTCGTTACGTGAACGGGGCTTTGGTCATTCAGGCCCCTGAACCTGGCATCGAGAATGGAAACGACCTTTTGTCTGCTCGGCGAAAGTCCGCCGCAGGGAACCTGCCATGGTTGGTCGATTTGTTGTACCGCTGCTCCTTCTAGCGATCTCGCTAGCAGCTTCCACTGCATGGGGACAGCCCGCGCAGAGTGGTGGTGCACCTTCAGGCTACTTCGTTGGGCCAACAGGCTCTCCCGGACCATATGGCGGCTCCTGGATGCCACTCGAACGGCCGAGAGAAGTCTACGAAGAACTAGCTGACGATCCAGGCTTTTTGTTCGCCGATACGCCCCTGGAAAAGAGTCTCAAAAATACGTTCCGTCATGGATTCTTTCGGGCTGAGTATCTCAACTTCAATGTCGAAGCACCACCAAACGGCTACGTTGGTGCTCCATCCTCTCTTTACTCAACCGCAGGCATCAATGGTCAAATCTCCAACCTCAATGCAGTCGACCCTGTCGGAAACGCACGCCGACCAATCACAGGCCTTCGCCAGCCAATCACTGGTGTAACAACCACCGGCAGCGGTACTCCTGCCTTCTATGACGAAATCGAAATCAAGTCACTCAATGGGGTCCGAGGGACATACGGGATTCCGCTGGCAACTGGGGTGGTCGAGCTTTCGGCGTTCACCATGGAGCCAAACTCCAGTACGTATAAAACTCAACCAAATCCCCAGCCAGCCAGTCTCGACGATACTGCAACCACTTCCACTGGTTCCTTCACTGGATTTATCCTGACTCCCGTTCGCACCGGAAACTCTGTCGGTGGCGAGTACCTCCTTTACGACCGCAGTTACAGTTACGACTACAGAACCACCATGTATGGGGGCGACGTTAACTTCGTAGCTGATGAGGGCAACCCAAACACCCCGTTTAAGGTTCAGCCAATTTTTGGTTTTCGGTATGTCAACTTTCGGGAAAGCTTCAACCAGTCGGGAAGCTATTTCGCTCAGCGAGGTCCAGAGTTGGCCGATGGTACAACAGGGCCAGACATCACCACCACTCGCCGTATCTATTCGGAAGCCGATAACTATCAATATGGGCCTCAGTTAGGTATGCGGGCTGAAGTCAGCAGCAAGCGACTGGCATTGGGCGTTGAACCAAAAGCCATGATTGGCCTGAACTCCTACAAAACACATCTCACCACTTCGAATCTGACTCCCCTGTTAGATCGAGCACTCAGCGTCGACTCGGTTTACCCGTTCAGCCAGCGCCTCCAAGACCAGAAAAGTACCGAGTTTGGTGCCATTCTCGATCTGAAAGCCTATGCCCGACTGAACGTCACCGAACTCTTCAGTGTTTACTTCTCGTACAACGCGATGTTCATGCCCACCATTACCCGGCCTTACGACAACGTCAATTACAACGTCCGGCTCGATCAAACTGGTCAGCAACAAGACGCTTTCGGATTGAAAGCAGAATTCACTCAGATCTTCATTCAAGCTATTTCAGTTGGTGGAGAACTACGGTACTAGATGTGAAGCCGGTTCCTGATCGAATACGGGCCTAACGTCGTCGGGATTCAGCCGGAAGTCATCTTTGATGATTGACCAGATCCTTCATCGTATAGCGGCGGTTTCAAAAACCCGGTTGGAGACAGGTTTAGTTTGGTAGCTCACATTGCGGTTTTTTCCGCCAGAGGATTTTGAATCAACGTCTTGTGTCGACCCGTCAACTTGTAGTGTGATTTGCGAAGTGGCCCTATCGGCCGCACCAGGACCTTGTCGGGTGAGCGTGAACAGAGGAATGCTCTCGATGAATCGTCGACTCACCATTTTGTCTCTGATCGTCGCCGGGCTGATTGGCCTCGTGCACGAACGCGGATGGGCGCAACCCCCATCTGCAACCGGAGGCTACTTTGTCCAGCCAGGAGCTGTCAGCCTCGGTCCAGCCGGTCGTGGATACCAGCCCCCAAGAGAAATCTTTGAGGAACTTCCCGACGACTTCGGCTGGGGCTATGCAAATACACCCTTCGAACAGTTG
>JAIXVG010000305.1 GCA_027483145.1 Planctomyces sp. | reverse complement strand
GGAACGTCTCACAAAACATGCTTGTTAATCAATTGGCCAAAATGAGCCTAGATTGATTCGATCGTAACTAGCCCGCAAGGATCAAAAGGTAAGCGGAATGAACCCGTTTAAACGTACTGTCTTTGGTTCGTTATCCCACAAAGAATTGTACGCTGACAACTAAGGATTCCCAACTTGAAAAGCTAACCAGCGGGCTGACCGGCTAAGCACGTAATGACTTGTGGTGGGGGAGATTGCCATGATTGAGCGATGGGGAGGGTTTCCAGCAGGTAGCCCTCTGCTTGCCAAAGTGGGATTAACTGGCTCAGAGCCTCGGGCGTTCTACTGGCCACGCTGGGACCATCATGCAGACAAACTACTGAGCCAGGTCGAATGCGTGCTGCCCCTAATCGAACAAGTTCTGAGATTGATACCTGAGGGTTATAGTCAGGCAAAATCACATCCCACAGAACGGGCCGCTGCCCATTGGCCCTCCCCCAGCGAATCGATGACAACGTCAGGTGACCATACGGCGGTCGAAACCAGCAGATTGGTTTTCCCTGAAACTGCATCAGGCACAGGGAAGCCCTTTCGAGTTCGGCGATGTAATTACTGGCAGACATTCTCCAACCATCGGGATGGCTCCAGGAGTGATTCCCCAGCGTATGCCCTGCTTCGACAATCTGCGTGACCAGTGCCGGATGTGTGAGGGCTGCTTCACCCAGGCAAAAAAAAGTCGCTCGAGCCTGAAAGCGAGCAAGAACTGCCAGCACCTGCGGTGTTGTTTCGGGCGACGGGCCGTCATCAAACGAAAGGTATAGTCGGGGGGCCTCACCGGCTATCGGTGCAACACGGCACAGCGTGCTGTCCATGAACAGCGGCAACCACCGTGGCACGACCTGTGCTATCCAGTCTCGCAACATGCTACGCACCCTCCGAACCATTTTGGAACAGAATAGCCTATTTGCGACGCCCTAGCCGCCAGAAACCACAAATTGAGGGAAGCAATTGCGAGAGATGAAAGACTGAGAGATAGCAATGATGAAACCATCTGGGCGCCAAGACCAGCAGGTTTGAACAGGGCCAATAAGGGGATCAGAAACGAATTACGGATGGCTGAACGCTACTCTGACATTCAGAATATGGTCTATTTCCGGACGCCGTAGTTCTGTAGGCAGAGATCGACTATCCCGTGCGAGAGTCGTCTCGGGGTTGACCTTCAATCAGAGGTAACGTTTTGCCAGTTATCAACCGGGCCGAACGGCTGAAGGTGATGTAGTTCCAACCCCATTGCACCAGAACGATCAGCCGATTTTCGAAACGAACCAGTTGAATCAGGTGGATGAATAGCCACATCAGCCAGGCAATCAGGCCCGTCACCTTCCACGAGCCAATTTCGGCAATCGCCGACCGACGGCCAATTGTGGCCAAGCTACCCAGGTCTTTGTACTGAAAAGGGGATAGCTTCTGGCCTTTCAAGCGAGTGGCGATCAGCTTCGCCACGTACTTCCCCTGTTGGATGGCTGCTGGTGCAACACCGGGGACCAGCTTGCCATTCTCTTGCTGGAAGTGAGCCAAGTCGCCGATGACAAACACATTCGGATGGTGATTGATCGTTAAGTCTGGTTGTATAATCACCCGGCCTGCTCGATCAAGCTCTGCACCAAAGGCCGTAGCAATCTGCTTTCCAAGGGACGCCCCCTTCACCCCGGCTGCCCACAGGATGGTCCGTGTTGCCAACGTCTCTGACCGGCCTTCTGTCTCAAGCGTAATCGACCGCTCGGACATGGCCAGCACTTTGGTGTGAGTCCTTACGCTGACACCCATCGTTACAAGTGAGTTAGCCCCCTTGGCAGCCAGCCCCGGATCATACGCCCCCAGGATTTGCGGGGCCGCGTCGACCAGCACGATTTGGGCTTCGGCCGGGTTAATCCGGCGGAACTCGTGCCGCAGCGTATGGCGAGAAATTTCTGCCAGCGTCCCTGCCAGTTCGACACCTGTCGCACCACCCCCAACAACCATAAACGTCATCCATTCGCGACGTTCAAGTTCACTGTTAGATCGCTCTGCCGCTTCAAAGGCCGTCAGGACTTTGCGGCGAATCTCGATGGCATCTTCAATCGACTTCAGCCCCGGTGCAATATGCTCCCACTCGTCATGGCCGAAGTAGCTCGACTGGGCACCAGCCGCAATCACCAGCGTGTCGTAAGGAAATTCGCCATCGGCTAACAGGACCGCACGGCGAGCGGTGTCAAAACCCTGCACGTCGCCCATCACAACATGACAGTTCTTTTGACGCTCTAAGATCGACCGGAGCGGAGCAGCAATGTTGCCCGGCGATAAACCTCCGGTAGCAACCTGATACAAGAGGGGCTGAAACAGATGAAAGTTTCGCTTGTCGATCAGGGTCAAATCGACTGGAGCCCGCCTGAGGGCCTGGGCCGCGTTTAAGCCCCCAAACCCACCTCCTACGATTACCACTCGATGAAGAACTGCCACGGTTGAACGGTTCCGTAAGACTTCATGCCGGTTTAAGGTTGTCAATTATCCGACATTGTTGCTTCGAGGCACGTTCGGGGTTCTACGCGGCAGTCAACCGAATCAATGGGACTTCGCGACTGAACGCCATCATACCTGCTTTGCTCGCAACCCACCCTTGCGATAGGCATCTGCCATCGCCAGCGGAATCTGGGCTTCGGCCAAAACGACCTTCGCCTGATTCTCGACCACCAGGGCCTTCATCTCTTGCTCGGCCGCGACGGCTCTCGCGCGGCGTTCTTCAGCCTTGGCGCGGGCGATCCGCATGTCGGCTTCGGCCTGGTCAGCTTGCAAGCGGGCGCCGACATTCATCCCCACATCAATATCGGCAATGTCAATCGAGACGATTTCGTAGGCGGTCTGTGAGTCAAGCCCCTTATCAAGCACGGCCTTGGCAATCAGCATTGGATTTGCCAACACATGCTTGTGGCTTTCGCATGAGCCAATCGCCGAAACGATCCCTTCACCGACGCGGGCGATCACCGTCTCTTCAGTTGCTCCGCCAACCAACTGGGCCAAGTTGGTACGAACGGTCACACGGGCCTTGGCCTTCAGTTGAATTCCGTCCTTCGCAACCCCGTCCAACGTTTGTCGGCCTGTCGATCGAACATCGGGGCAATCAATTACTTTGGGATCGACGCTGGTTTTCACAGCTTCCAGCACATTGCGACCAGCCAAATCGATCGCAGCAGCGGTGTTCCAATCGAGATCAATGTTCGCCCGGTGAGCCACGATGAGTGCCCGGACGACCTGCACAATGTTCCCACCGGCTAAGACGTGCGCTTCCAATTGACCACGCGAGACGTCCGTCAGCCCGGCCTGATAGGCCATGATCAGCGAATCGATAATCTGGGCAGGAGGAATGTTCTTGAGACGCATTACCGGCAGCGATACGGGGTTGAAAAACCCAATCGAATAAAAGGCCCGAATAAACAGCTTGATGTACGACAAGCAGGCAATGACCAGAATAAGGCCAAAGATGCCGCCAAAAATCGCCAGAGCCGTTAATCCAATTTTGACGAGATCGGGCATGGGACCATCTTTCTCTGAAACACCAACTACTGCAACAGGATTCTTCCGGACTCCGAAAGCTTACGGAAAACCCCCAGCCGGAAAAAGTGAACGGGGACGAATCACCGTAGGCAGCAAGTCACCAATGCTCTACCGGCCCGTTCGGCACCTTAATGAGGGCGGTCGCGCGCTCAGACGACCGCTCCCCCTGCCTCTCATGAAACTCGGCTGCAATTTCGTGAAACTCGCTGAGCGATTCGAACCGGCGAAGGCGGTCCTCCAGGTCTTCGGGAATGCCGAGGCAGGCTCCATACCAGGCGGCGAATTTTCGAAACAGGATGCAGCTTCGCTCGCCATGTTGCTCGGTCATTAAGTCGAAGTGTCGCATGAGGAATGCAACTCGCTCGGCTGGGGTTGGCTCCTGTGGCTGCTGTCCTGCCTCTAGCTGGGCCAGTTTGCGAAAGACCCACGGGTCGAGCATGGCCCCTCGACCAAACGCAATTCCATCGCAACCGGTCGCTTGCCGCATCGCCAATGCTTCCTCCGGCGTGCGCACATCCCCATTCCCAAACACTGGGATTCGCTTTAGCACACTTTTGGTGGCTGCAATCCCATCCCAGTTAACGTTTCCCCCAAACCCCTG
>JAIXVG010000594.1 GCA_027483145.1 Planctomyces sp. | reverse complement strand
TAGTTGCCATCGGTGACAGCAATGAACGGGCGGCCGTGGTTGGTCAGGTTATTCAGAAGTTGCTTCTTGATTTCGACGAACTGGCGGGACGCGATCTCGTAAGTGGACGAACCTTCGTTGTAGCCGAACGAGAACATTTTGTGCTTGGCGCAGAATTCGGGTGTCAGGAAGGCGTCAATAAAGGTGACATCATTGTAGATGCGACGGACTTCGAAGATTTTCTGGCGTCCTTGGCCAAGCCCGCGATCCCACCGCTGCTTCTCTTCATAGTCGTCGCAGTCGTCGTATTCTGCACCGAACTGGCCCCGGTTCCAGCGTTCTTCGATATCACGGAACAGTTCGATTCCTAACTTGTAGGGGTTGAGGCGCTGGGGGCTTGTAGCGACGGTGCCCGAATGGTGATCGGCATAGTCGATCACTTCGGCGTCGGTGAGGCCGTGGCGGGTCATCAGGGTGGTGTGCCAGTAACTGGCCCAGCCTTCATTCATGATTTTGGTCTGGCCCTGGGGGGCGAAGTAGTAGGCTTCATCGCGAATGATCGAGAGAACATCGTGCTGCCAATCGCGCAGCGGAGCGTGCTGTAAGAGAAAGAGGAGGATGTCTCGCTCTGGGTTTTCGGGAAACGATCTGCGGGCTTCTTTGGTCAGTTCCTTTTGTTTGCGTTCGGCCTGTTCACGCTCCAGGACATCGGGGGGGTTAATGTATTGATCCATGTAGCCCTTGGAGGGGAACTTCCCTTCGCGAGCGAGGTATTCGAAGTCGTCAGCTCTCAAGAGCGCGGCATGGGGAATGGGCTGCGACTCAGGAGCTTTGGGGCGGTGCATCGACTGCATGTCGATGAGGTCTTCGAGGGACAAGCAAGCGTCGATGAACTCTTCGACCTTTTCGTAACCGATTCGATCGACATAGCGATTGATGCGGGTGGCATGATTGGCCATTTGGTTCAGCATTTTGCGATTGGTGGGGGCGAACCATGCATTGTTTTTGAAAAAGTCGCAGTGGCCATAGACGTGAGCGATGACCAACTTTTGATCGGTCAGCAGATTGGTATCTAGTAAATAGGCATAGCAGGGGTCATTATTGATGACCATTTCGTAGATGCGCTGCAGCCCATACATATGGGTTTTAAGCAGCTCATCGTACTGGGCACCAAATCGCCAGTGCGGATAGCGTGTGGGGAATCCGCCATACGCGGCGAACATGCACAGCTCTTCCAGGTCAAGCATTTCGAAGATGGTCTCGTAGCAATCGAGGCCATACCGCCGGGCGTGCTCTTCCATCTGGAGCTGAATGTCGCGAAGTTCTGATGGAAGCTTGCGATGGGTTGAGATGGACATGTCGGCCTTTGCAACCCGAGGAGTGGTTGGGAGGGGTGAGACTGGAGGCTCGATACTTGAGAGGTGAGGGGGGTAGTTATTTTCCTTTGCCAAGGAAGGTCTTGATGGAGTCGTAGATTCCTTCTTTGTTTTTGATTTCGGAGAGGATGAGGTTCTCGAACTGGCCGGCGATTTTTTTGAGCTCGCGGAGGTAGTCGCCCGAGCCGTAGGGGCTTTCGACCTGGCCATAGCAGAACAGGTTCGAGACCGGGATGAGATGTTCCTGCAGGCGTTTTAAGCAGTTGGAGTTATCTTCGCCCCAGTTATCTCCATCGGAAAACTGGAAGCAATAGATGTTCCAGTCGTTGGGGGGGAAGTCGCGTTCGATGATGTTCTGGCACATGGCATAGGCTGAAGAGATGCGGGTGCCGCCACTTTCGCGGGTGCGATAGAAGGTGTCTTCATCGACTTCATGAGCGACCGCATCGTGAACAATATAGCGGCGTTCCAATCCGTCGTACTGGCTGCGAAGCCATGTGTCGATCCAGAACGATTCGGTGCGAACGATCGACTTTTGCTCGTCGGTCATACTGCCGGATACATCCATCATGTAGATGACTGCAGCGTTGGCATGGGGGAGAATGACTTCCGACCAGGAGCGAAACCGTTCATCTTCGCGGGTGGGAATCACAATGGGCCTGGTTGGATCGTAGCCGTTGCTGGCAATCAACCGCCTGAGCGCCCGTTTGTAGGTTCGTTTGAAATGCCGCAGCGAATCGGGCCCGGTTTGGCGAATACTGTTATAGCGTAGCTTGCGGGTTTTAAGCGTGGCATCCCCTTTGGGAACTATTCGGGGCAATTCCAGTTCTTGACCAAGCATTTCAGCCAGTTCATCGAGCGAGAGTTCGGCTTCGCGAATATGCTTGCCCGGTTCATCACCTGCCAGCCCGCGACCTGCTTCTTCGTCGTCCCCCGAGCCGACAGGTTGCCCCACGTTGCCATCTCCTTGGCCGACCCCTCCCGAGCCTTTGTTGCCGTGTCGAAAATGAGGGATTTCGATGTTAGGGACAGGAATACTGACGACTTCGCGACCCTGTTTGCCCAGCACCTCCCCTTGAGTGATATACTTTTTGAGCGATTGCCTGACCTTGCCGCGGACGATCTCTTTAAACCGCTGGTTATCGAGATCGATCGACCGAGTCATGACGGGTCCTTGGCAGGCTTGGATATTTTACTCTTCAGGCCTTTGGCGTGGGCCGCCCCAGGTGTTGCGGCGATGTGTCTTACTGGAATGCATACAAAGGAATGTGCGTTTAGCGGCAATGGTCCGCGAAGCGGACCACTGCCAGAAGGTTAGCTACTCGCGCTTAGTGTCTCCACGAGCGAAGATGCTGGCGACGTACTGGAGGACATCGGTGGCGGACTCTTCGTTATAGCCATACGTGCGAATGAGTCGCGATTTGACGATATCGATTTTTTCTTGAGTCTCTTTGTCGATCACATCTGAAACGAGACTAGTGAGTTTGATGGTGTCTTTCTGGTCTTCGAAGAGCTTCATTTCGAGCGCTTTCTGGAGCCGCTCGTTCGTGCGGTAGTTGAAGGTCTTGCCATCAAGGGCCAGGGCACCGATGTAGTTCATGATTTCTCGGCGGAAGTCGTCTTTGCGGGTTTCCGGGATATCGATTCGTTCTTCGATTGACCGCATGAGGCGTTCATCGGGTTGCTCGTCCATGCCGGTGAACTTATTGCGAACTTTTTCGCGCTGGGTATAAGCCTTGACGTTATCGATATAGTTCGAGCAAAGCCGGGTCAGAGCTTCCTCATCGGAAGCGATGGCCCGCTGAACTTCGTTTTTGACGATGTCGGTGTACTCATCTTTGACGATCGAGATGAGTCGCCGATAGTTTTCGCGGGTTTCCTCGTTAGGGATAAGAGAGTGATGCTTGAGTCCTGCTTCAAGTTCGTTCATGACCATGAAGGGATTGATACAGGTCGCATCGGCATTGTTGACGAGGGCATTCGAGATTTTGTCCTGAACGTAGCGTGGCGAGATTCCGATCATTCCTTCGTGCTTCGACTCGCGACGTAACTGATC
>JAIXVG010000494.1 GCA_027483145.1 Planctomyces sp. | reverse complement strand
GTCCAAATGCAGAGCCGGGATACAGATGCCGGTTGGCTTGTCTGCAATCAAATTCAGCTCTGGTTTGCCTTAAATTAAGGCTTTGACGCACGCAACAATAAACAAAAACGGGGTGCGGAAAGCCGCACCCCGTTGAAGACCACTTAGGTCAGTTGTGGTGCTTTATCGTTCGCCAATAAGTTCGCGTTCGAACAGGTCACTGAGTGCGTCCAACGCGTCGGCTGCGTCGTCTCCATCAGCTTCAATTCTCAAGACAGTCCCCTTGATGGCAGCCAGGGTCATCAGGTCGAGAATACTCTTGCCGTTAACCCGGGTTGTGCCGTTGATCACGTCGATCTTGCATTGAAACTTGGCCGAAATGGCAGCAACGCGGGCACACGGGCTCAGGTGTAAACCGTGGGCCGTATTGACCGTCACCTCGCGCGACAATGGAACAAGTGATGTCATCGTGGTTGGTATGGGTGGGCTGAGTGTTGGCATACTTTTGAGACACAAGAAATAGACGGCCGGTTCAATCCGAAAACCGAAGGAGCACTTTGCTTCCTCGCTGTTTACGGCACCGACGGGCATTTGACAAATGAGTTTTGCTTAACTTTGCGGCGACGCTGAATGCCGTTTGACCGAGAACTGGCCAATTGACCTCAAGACGAAGGCTGGAGGAGTTTGATGCAACTCGCGAGCCAAAACGGAAAGGAATGTAAGAAAGGGAAGACTAATTCAAATACGGGACAGAAACAAACACTGGGAAACACCCGTTATGACGGTGTCATTTTCAAGTGACAGATAGACAAAATTTTATTGATGAGGATGCAGGCTAGCCAAGCTGTGAATGTCTTTTCCAGCCATCAATCAGAGCTTCGACCGAAGCTTTTTAGAAAGAAAGAAATCGAAGGAAATCAAGCCATCGAAACAATCGACCGTCTCAACTTACCACGCCCAAATTTGCCGCAGCATGAGCTACGGTTACAGCAGACGAGGTCAGTCGCGTAACAGTGACGATTGTGACCGAACGGTAGAACGCAGAAATAGTCAAAGTGGATCACTCAGAAGAGGGTAATCCGAATTAAACTATCTTTTACCAAACTAGCCAAGTTTGGAGTATGAGTAGATCTACTTAATCTGCCACTCTTTGGCTTCTAACGATGTCTCTGTCGGAAAAACATCCGGCAGCACTAAATTTCGTTGTTATCTGCTTCCCGCAGGAGTTCAAAAACGTCTGCTGCGGTTTTTGACTGTAGCAAAAACTTGCAGAAGTTCTGATTACGCAAGTGCCGGGAAATGTTTTCGAGCCCACGGAGGTGGTCGCCGGGGCGATCTGGGGGAGAGACGAGCAAAAACAGAATATGGACAGGTTCGCTATCCAGGCTTTGAAAATCGACACCGGGCTTGGAAATGGCAACGGTCGCGACCAGGCGGTCGACCGAGCCATGCTTGGTGTGGGGGACAGCAACGCCGTTCCCAATGCCGGTTGATCCCAGCTCTTCACGCTTCAGGATCGCCGCGACAATCCCTTCCGAGTCGGCTGCGGTGAGGGTTCCAACGGTTTTCAGGCTTTCCACCATCGCCCGGATGGCAGCTTCTTTCGAATCGACCTGCAAATCAGGAAGAATCGCGTCGGAGATAACGAAGTCACACAGCTTCATAAACAACCCTTGTGGAGCTCATGGCCAACCTAGCTGGTTGGCGGATCGATGGAAGGCTTTTACGGGCGCTGAGCCATTAATTTGGCGAGTCGTGCAGGTCGGTTCGCAGTCTCTCGGGTAGTCCGAATTTGTTCCCTTACCTTGGCTGGCCGTTTTTGACGGGTCCACCCGTAAAGGAGACAATTACGCTATTTATTTTCGCAGACTAACGCCCCGACGGTTTTAGCGAAATCCCTGCTGTCAAGAAACTTCAATCGCTGCCAAAGGATAGCTCAAAAATGGTCAGGAAAATCGGCATTCGGCGGTTATACAAGACCCGGCAGCCAATTCGGCTCACCGGCAAGGATATCGTGCGGCCGGGGTTGGAACGAATAATGTGCTCGATGATCGTTTACCTGAAGCCTGTTGCCCTCGTCGAGCATCCGACATAGGCGAGCCTGTAACGTCAGTCCCAAGGTTCGAGTCTATCTGGCGGCACCGTTCCTCCAGTAGCACGAAGAACCCGCCAGGCTCGCCAATTGATCGGTGGTCGTCGACTGCCAAAGGGGGCTGCTAACTTTTGTCTTCTTCAATCGATTTGGCGGCCAGGTCGGCGAGGGCTGGCCCACCCCGATGGTCCTGAATTTTTTCTTTGTATTTATGGATCTGGTGCTCCATTTTGTGAAGGGCCAGGTCAAAGACTACTTGTACGTCGTTGCCAACTTCTTTCGAGACGAAATTGTGCTTGTGTTCGGCGTCGACCAGAATTTCGACAGTGGCGTGGCTGTTTTCAAAGGTGACGGTCACGTTGATGGCGGTGACCCGGGCGAAGTATGTCAAAAGCTTTTCGGACTTTTGAACAATGTGTTCGTGCACGGAATTATTGAGGCTGCCATGACGGCATGTGACTGCGACTTGCACTTCGTCCCGCTCCCGTTAAATGTGTTTCATGGCCGATGTGCGAAGCAATAAAGCGATGTAGCCGCTGCCAACGCACACCAGACGCTTGACCCAGGCCAAAGCGAGATTGTTCGTGTTTTCGGCCAGCAATTGTATTGGGGCAACCTCGCTCTCGCGTTTGCCCCAGCGGTTGTATGCCCCCTGGTTTTGATTACAGGAAGCAGCCCGCTTGATATCAAATGCTGGCAGACTAGAACAAGCAGCTTAGAGGCCCAGACCACGATCGTCGATTTCTGAGCCATCTGCTGGGTGTAATGGCTGCAACCTGAAAAGGTTCCTCAGCATTGCTGTCAGAGTTGCCAATCCAAGTGTCAGGCCGGTTGCCGTTCTGCGAAGAATCGCCAGAAGTCATTCCGGCGTATTCGCAAACATCGATTGTATTCCGCCTAGTGGCTGCGTCAATCGACCCTGTTTTGGGGGCCACCTGACTCATGACGCTTCGGCGAAGTCGGGTACTGCTTCACCGACCCAAATGGCCGCCTCTTTTGGCTGGTGAAATCTGGCGGAGGAGGGGGCTTGGTTAGGTCGCTTGGTTCAACAATCGGGTGATGCCGTGTTTGCGGAGTTAGACACGAAACGGGGGGTCAACTTTCGCCTCAATCCAGATTGAAGTGGCCTGACCAAACTGCGTTCAGTGCGGGACGTTACGTTGGCATCGTCACGACGATTTTTCCGCACAAACTCCCTTTTTTGTGCAAGGTATTGTCTTCCTGAAGCTGATGGGCATTGGCGGCCTCAGCCAAGGGGAATCTGGCCCCAATGTGAGGTTTCAGTGCTCCTGATTTCAGGGCCTTGTTCAATTCGACCGCAGCGGCCTGTTGTTCGACCTGCGACGCATTGAACATGGCAAAGCCCCGCATTTGAAGGTCTTTGGCGTAGAATGGACCGACGGGAAACTCGGGGCGGGCACCTCGGCCAGCCATCAAGACGATTCGGCCGCGCGGCCGCAGCAGCGATACCATTCGATCGAAGTTGATATCACGCTGGGTGTCGAGCCAGATCGAGTAACCGCCGTTGGTTTGGGCAAAACTGGCGAGGGTCTGGTCGATGTCCTCAGCGCG
>JAIXVG010000036.1 GCA_027483145.1 Planctomyces sp. | reverse complement strand
GTTATCCGTTATCAGTCCGAAACAGGTGACTGGCAAAAACGAAAGCAGTACCGCATCGCAGAAATGTCGACGAATCCATGGCAGCTCGTCGCAGCCGACTTTAACCAGGACCAACTCGCCGATTTGGCCGTAGCAACGAAAACCGAAACGATCCTCTACCTGCAAAAAGCTGGGCAGTTATCCCCCGAAACCCGGTTATTGAACACCTCCGACAAAATGGGGTTATTGCATGCCGCAGATGTCGATGGCGACGGCCGGGCCGACCTGACCTATGTCGCTGGTGATGGCAATCAACGTGTCTTCTGTGTCCGCTTCCAATTGCCCGCAGGCCTGCTCGGTCCCGAATACGCCTTTGATGTCGACAAGCCCCGCGCCGTTTCCATTCGCGACCTGGATGGTATCCCCGGCAGCGAAATCATGACGATCGACTCTCGAACCAGCCGCCTCAAAATTTCAAAAGTCGAACAAAAGTCGCTCGCCCCTGGAGAACTTCCCGACCGCCTGCTTCAGTTTGGTTTCGGAAAACCCGGTGCCAGCAAGGAACGGGACATTGCCATCGCCGATGTCGACGGCGACGGGCTGACCGACGTACTCGTTTCTGACCCCGACAGCTCACGCGTCATCTTCTTCCCCCAGACAAAAACGCATGGCTTAGAGCTTGGTAAGCAGTTCCCCAGCTTAGTGGGGGTCGATCAAATTCGTGTGGCCGATCTGAATGGGGATGGGAAAGCTGAAGTCTTGCTGCAAAGCACTGCCGAAAAAACTGTTGGCTTCTCGATCTATTCCGGCGAGCGATTAACCTTCCCTCAGCCCGTCCCCCTGACTGTTGAAAACGCCGAGCCGATTGCCATTGAAGTCGCCAAAATGATGGGCCAGTCTCATCCGGCTCTGCTCGTCCTTCAAAAGGTCCGTAAAGGGCGGGAAACCAGCTTTCAATTAGAAGTCGTCCAATATGGCCCGAGCGAGCAATGGGAAACTTCAGCAGGCCATGGGATGAAGCCAATTTCCCTCTCGCTCAGCGGGACACCAGAACGAATCCGCTGCCACGACCTCGACGGCGACGGCTCTCCCGAGCTATTGGTCTTTTTCGGTGGCGGCAAGCCACCCTACGTAGCCCGCTTTCATCCTGAGGGACGCCTTGAAGAAATCACCGCCACCGGCAGCCTGGGCTTGGGGAATGCGTCATTCTCCTCGACTACTTACTGCCAGATTGGCGATGCTCCCGGCTTGCTTTTAGCCCAGGAGAGCATCCTCCGGCTTGTCCAACTGACCGAAGCCAGCCGCTGGCGTGTGGCTGACCAGTTCAACCTGGCCGAATCGAATGCGCGTGTTGCCGCGTCGGCCGTCGTCGACCTCGATGGCAAAGACGGCCCCGAGCTGATTGTCGCGGATACCGGTATTCGCAAACTCCGCATCTTTCGAATTGATTCGGGTCTATTGGTCAACTGGAAAGAAATCGATTTGGGAGACCTCACGGTCAAATCTCTCCAGGCAGCCGACCTCAATCACGATGGCAAACCCGATCTTCTCATTCAGGCCAACGATCGTTTTGCCGTCATGTACTCCGGTGGGCAGTCCCCAGTCCTTAAAGAACTAGCCACATTCGAAACCAAACTGCAGAAAACATTTCCAACCGATGTGGTCGCAGGAGATCTCAATCACGATGGTATTATGGACCTCGCCATCACCGATACCCGCAGCCAGTTTCTGGAGATCCTTCAATACTGTCCCGGCCATCAACCACGCCACGCCATGTTCTTCAAACTCTTCGAAGAAAAAAGCTTCAGCAGCGATGAAGGGGGTGGCGTCGAACCACGCGAAGCCCTCGCCATCGATATCACCGGTGACGGCCTCACCGACCTGGTATTCCTAGCCCACGATCGCCTGCTGGTCTATCCCCAAGACCCGGGAACCTCACCAACAACCGCCAAAAAAACCGAGTAGCCACATCCATTCCAACGTGGAACCCGCTTCTTGGAACAACTCTTCCAGTCTCAACCGAGCCGACTGCGTCAGCGGTCGGGTTCATGACTTCGGAAGTACTATCGGTACCAAATCCCGCCCCACAAACTCACTTGTCAACCCAAATCGGTTAAAGCACTGTTCCAATCTCATCAACCAACAGATCTGAAGACTTCCTCATAGTAAAAAGTCCATTCCGCACCCCCCTTGCTTGATTCGATCACCGGTTGATAACATCCACGGTGCACTGCGGCGGTACTGTTACGAACAAACAAGTCTCGCCCCATCACTCCCGGCGCAGGGTTGGTTCTGGCAATCAGGATTCGTTTTGGCTAAGAAAGCAAAGGCAACTTCGGGCGGCACAACCACCACCCCAGCCACATTACAGGCCGAGAATCTGCAGCCCCTGATTGTCGAGTTAGGCTCGCAGCTTTGGGAGCAGATTCGCAGGCGACAGCCCTCATTTTTTGAACGCCGCTGGTGGGACGATCGCATTCTGGGTGCAGCCATGGGGGACGAATCCCTCAAAGTGCAAATGTTCCGGTTTGTCGATGTTCTCCCCAGACTCAAAACTCACGAAGCTGTCACCCAGCATTTGCACGAATACTTTGAAGAGGTTCAGGCCCATCTGCCGTGGGCCGTCCAGCTTGTGCGGTTTGGCATCGAGCACATCAGCCCCGACTCCATTCTGTCTCGCACCCTCGCCTACAACGCTCGCAGCAATGCAATGCGCATGGCTAAACGATTCATTGCGGGTGAAACATCTTCGGAAGTTCTCGCCGCCCTCCATCAAATGCGGTCTGCGGGACAAGCCTTTACCCTCGATCTCCTGGGCGAAGCAGTCATCTCCGAACAAGAGGCCGATTCGTATCAACAGCGCTATTTGCAACTGATCGACGACTTAGCCCTCGATGTCAATTCATGGCCTCCTGATCCTCACCTCGATGGCGACCACGAAGGGCCAATCCCCCGGCTCAATCTTTCCATCAAGCTCTCTTCGCTCGTCAGCCAGTTTCGACCGGTCGATCAAGTTGGCACGTCCAGTCGCGTCAAGGCTAGATTACGTCCCATTCTGCGAAAAGCCATCGAACATCATGCACACCTCCAGTTCGATATGGAGCAGTTTCATTACAAAGGTCTAACCCAGCAAATCTTTCGCGATATTCTTTTGGAAGACGAGTTCCGCGCAGTGCAGCATGTGGGCATTGTTCTGCAAGCCTATCTGCAGAATGCCGAACATGATGCCCAGCAGCTTCTGGACTGGGTCAAAGAACGCGGCACACCTGTCTCCATTCGCCTCGTCAAAGGGGCCTATTGGGATTACGAAAACATTATCGCCGCCAACCACGGCTGGCCTGTCCCCGTTTTCCCTGCCAAGTGGCAAACCGACGAAACATTCGAACGGCTCACCAGGTTTCTCTTAGAAAACCATCATTGGCTCAGGCCCGCATTTGGCAGTCACAACCTCCGCAGCTTGTCAAACGCTATCGTCACCGCCAGACAACTTGGCGTCCCTCAAAGTGCCTACGAAATCCAGGTCCTGTATGGCATGGCTACCGAAATGGCCCAGGCCTTCGTTCAACTTGGCCAACGTCTGCGGGTCTACACTCCCTTTGGAGACCTGATTCCCGGCATGGCCTACCTCGTTCGACGTCTGCTCGAGAACACATCAAACGAATCTTTTCTGCGCCAAAGCCAGTTGACCGATCATCCGATCGAGGATCTGCTCATGCCCCCTTCCGAAATGCTCAAACGAACTCCCCCCGCGTCTCCTAAGGCCAAGCCTTCTTTTGTCAACGAACCACTGACCGACTTCTCCATCGCTGCCAATCGCGAAGCGATGGCCAGCGCTATTGAAGAAGCCCGCAGCCAATTCGGTCTCGACTATCGGGCCGTCATCAACGGCAGGCGTGAAGAATCCCGGGCCTGGATCACCTCCAAAAACCCCTCCCGCAAAGAAGAAATCGTTGGACGCGTCACCGCTTGCACCACCGCGATGGCTGAAGAAGCAATCGCTGCCGCCAAACGTGGTTTTCGGCAATGGTCCAAGGTCACAGCCAATTACCGGGCCGAGTATCTTGAGTTGGTGGCGAAAGAGCTTTCCGCCAGACGATTCGAATTCGCCGCATGGCAAACTCTCGAATGTGGTAAACCCTGGATCGAAGCCGATGCCGATGTCGCCGAAGCAATCGACTTCTGCCGCTTCTATGCAGCTCAAATGCTTTCCCTCGACAATCCGGAAACGCTGGCTGTCCCTGGTGAAGATAACTCCTACACCTATCGCCCACGTGGCGTCGCAGTCGTCATCGCCCCCTGGAACTTTCCGTTGGCTATCTTAACCGGCATGACGATGGCTGCTGTCGTGGCCGGTAATACGGTCATCGTCAAGCCAGCCGAACAGTCGTCAGTGGTCGCCGCGAAGCTGATGGAGATCATTCAAAGCACCGGCTTTCCTGATGGTGTTATCAACTTCCTTCCCGGCATTGGTGAAGACTTAGGCCCGACCTTAACCAGCCATCCCGACGTCGATCTGGTCGCTTTTACCGGCTCTCGCGCGGTTGGTTTAGCAATCAACAAGCAGGCCGCCGATCCCCATCCTCTGCAAAAATCGGTAAAGCACGTCCTGGCAGAAATGGGTGGTAAGAACGCCATCATTATCGATGCCGATGCCGACCTTGATGAAGCCGTCCAGGGAGTCATCTCCAGCGCCTTCGGTTATGCCGGACAGAAATGCTCCGCTTGCTCGCGGGTCATCGTCCTCGCTGAGACCTACGATGACTTCCTCTCGCGTCTCGTTGAAGCGACCAAAAGCTTAATCGTTGGCCCAGCTGACGACCCTGCCACTCAAATTGGTCCGGTGATCGACTTCGAAGCGGCCAAGCGAATTCGCAAAACAATCGAAGCCGCTCAAGAATCGGCCAACCTCGTCTACGCTCCAGAACTCGGACCCACTGCGAAGCAGGGCTACTACGTCGGCCCACACATCTTCAATCAAGTTCTGGCCGAGTCACCCCTCGCCACCCAGGAGATCTTCGGCCCTGTTCTGGCGGTCATGAAGGCGACCGACCTCGCCCAGGCCCTCGAGCTAGCCAACTCGACCGACTACGCTCTTACCGGCGGCATCTACAGTCGCAGCCCAGCCAATATCAAGCGAGTTCGGCAGGAGTTTCTCGTCGGAAACCTCTACATTAACCGTCCGATTACCGGCGCGCTTGTTGGCCGCCAACCCTTCGGCGGCTTCAAGCTATCTGGCATGGGCACCAAGGCCGGAGGCCACGACTACCTGAAAGAATTTCTGGTCCCGGTCACCATCACCGAAAACACCATGCGCCGCGGCTTCGCCCCAACCACCAACAAAACCGAAAAAACAAAGACCCCGCCCACAACCGACGCTCAGGGTTAGACCCGGCGAACAAGCTAACACGGGGCACTACGGCCACTGCTCCAACTGCAACAGCCCCGCAATATCAGCGGCCGATGTCCAGCGAACTTCCTGCGAATCATTCCGCGCCAGCTCTGCTTCCAACAACGTTCGCTGAGCCTGCAACAGCCGCAAAAAGTCGATCTGTCCCTGCGAGTAAAGCTGCTGCGTCACTTCCAATGTCTCGCGCGCTTTAGGCAGAATCCGCGATTCATACTGCGTCACTCGCTGTTCAGCAGCCAAGAACGTGTTGTACGAAAATGTCGTTCGTTCAGCCAAATCAAGCAGCACTCGCTCGACATCCGCCCGCGATGCAGCCAGATTGGCTTGAGCCGATAAGATATTCCCCTGATTCTTATTCCATAACGGAACAATCATCGCTAACTGATAAATCACCTGGTTCTCCGATGGCCCGGTCTGGTTCTGATAACCAGCCATGACGTTCACGTTAGGGATCGGCTCGACAATCGCCCGCTGCAGCCGAAATGAATCTCGTTCAACCGCCGAGTTTGCTATCCCCGTCGCTGAGTTCAAATAGGCCACTTCAGACCGTAAATGCTCTAAATCGTAAACGGGCAAATCGAGTTCCAAGTCTCCACTCAGCCGGGAAATCTGCAAATCAGCTACACCCGCAGCGATGGCCACCTGTTTGAGCGCTGCCCGGAGTGCAATCTCCGAGTTATTCAGCGCCAGGTTTGCTTTATCAAGCTCAATATCTAGGAGCAACGAGTCACCACGCGTCCCTTCTCCCGCATCAAACAGCCGATTCGCCACATCACGCGATACCGTCGAAATCAGCACCAGCCGTCTTAGCACATCAACCCGCCGCTGGGCCGTTAATGCTTGATAAAACCGCTGCCTCAGGGGCGTAATCACCGAAAACCGGGTTAGCGTGTAGTTGTACTGAGCCTGCTGCACTTCGCGTTCTACCCCCGCCCGCGAAAGCCCCAGCTTGTTGGCCATAACAATATCTTGGGCCACAAACACGTTGTACTGGTTCGTGCTCACACCGTTCTGGGGACCGGCCGTACCCAAGACTGGGTTAGGATATAACCCAGCCTGCAAAGAGAGTCCCTGAAACGACTGGATTTGCTGGAACGCGGTTACCAACCTCGGATGATTGGCATCAGCCAGCGCAATTACCGATTCGAGCGTCATCCCTCCCCCCACAGGCACATCAGCCTGGGGCTCGGTACTTCCATTGACCGGAGCCGGAGGAATCACTTGGTTCCCCTCTGGCGATGGCATGACCGGCAAGCTGCTTTCCGGCATCGGCATGGGAGGCGCGGCGTCATCGGTTCTAGCATTCTCCGCATTCGCAGCCGCCGATGGAGCAGGGGCTACATCTTCCCGATACGCCAGCCCCCCCGCCGGCGCTGTGACCCGCCGATCAATCCGCATAGTCCGTCCCGGCTCTCCCGCCACAACCGGCAACTCGAGCGAATTGGCAAGCTGAAATGCCAAGAACGCCGAAAGCGACAGCCGTCTCCATCCTCGGGGGTGGCTCGCTCGCATCTTTGTCTCCTCCTTGAGACTGTTTTCTCGTTGGCCTTGTTTTTCCGTGAGTTTAACTCACGGGGCAGGCTTAACCCGCATCGCCGGCCAGGCGAAATCCATTTCCCCAACCAACGGCCATAACGTGGCAATCGCCACAATGGCCTCTATCGGGTCTATCGACACCAGCCGCGCCAGCGCTCAAGTCGATAAACTGCGGCACCAGTCAGGAAAGGACGGGTAAGACTGACCCGTATGTCGCCTGGCGCGATTATGCCAAGCAACCCACCTATAGAGACTGTTTCAGAACCCGGTTTTTGGCATGTTTCCCTCGGCAAAACACGGTCCCGACTTCTCCGCCAGAGGGTTCTGAAACCACGTCCAGTGTGACCGCACGGCAGAGAAGGGACTCAGATCTCCCTGAGATCCCTTCGCACTTCGTGGTCGTTCTGGGCGCACCCGAACAGCGCCAGGGCAAGACTTCGATCTCGCTTACGATTGACTTGCGAAACCGCTACCGGACGCCGAGCCGACGATGCCAATCGTCGGGTTCCGCGAAACCAACGCCTCGAATCCTGGCGCAATCTCGTTGAAGGATACTGCGAGTTACCAGACTAATACGGCTGCGCCTGAATCACCGGATTCTTGCGGAAAATGTAATAGAGCGCAGGCAAGACCAGCATCGTGAACAGCGTGCTGCTGATCACCCCCCCAATCACCACCGTAGCCAATGGTCTTTGGACCTCTGCACCTGTCCCTGTGCTCGTAGCCATTGGAATAAAGCCGACGCTGGCAACCAGCGCCGTCATGATAATCGTCCGCAAGCTTCCGACCGCGATTGGCTCGATCGCTTCTTTCACATCTTGCCCCGCATCGATCGCCCCCTTCAGGGCCGAAACGTAGATCATGCTGCTCAGCACCGAAACACCAGACAGCGTAATGAACCCCACCGCCGCCGAAACCGACAGCGGCATCTCCCGCAGGTAAATACAAACAATCCCTCCCACGCAGGCAAATGGCACACTACTGAACACCAGTAAAGTGTCCGTCATATGCCGATAGGTGAAGTACAACAGACCAATGATCAATAACAGCGCGACTGGCACCACAATCGTCAGCCGCTGCTGGGCACGCTGCATATTCTCGAACTGTCCGCCCCATTCAATCGTAAACTGATCAGGCGGCAGATCGACATTCTCGGCAATCTTGGCCTGGGCTTCAGCAACAAAGCTCCCCACGTCCCGGCCACGCACGTTGCACTGCACCGTCATCCGCCGCTTGCCCGACTCGCGTGAAATCATCTTCGGCCCATCAATTCGTCTGATGTCGGCCACTCGCGCGAGCGGAATCTGTTCTCCACCCGGAGCAGCAAGCACAATGTTCCCCAACGTTTCTGGCGCCTCGCGAAAGCTCTCAGGCAGCCGTACCGCTAACGGAAACCGCAATTGCCCTTCCAGAACTTCGCTCACCGCCACACCACCAACCGACTCGATCACCGACAAAATGTTCTTCGCCGGAATCCCGTAACGGGCAATCTCTTCCTGCTTAATCGCAATCCTCAAAATAGGCTGCCCAGCAACTTGCTCCACGGCCAAGTCGGCCACACCCGGCACCTTGGACAATGTGGCCTGCAGTTCATTCGCTTTCGGAATCAAAGTCTTAAAGTCATTCCCAAAAATCTTCAGCGCAACGTCGGCACGCACCCCCGACACCATTTCATTAATTCGCAGCTCAATCGGCTGGGTATACCAGACAATACTCCCCAGCAAATCTCGCAACTCCTTCTCCATCATCCCCACCAGTTGGGCCTGAGTGATAATCTCCGGACGCCACTCCTCTCGCAATTTCAACGATACGAACAAGTCCGTCACTTCCACGTTCCCCGCATCGGTTGCCACTTCCGGAGTCCCCACGCGGCTCCAGCAGTGTGATACTTCCGAAGGAAACTTTTCAAGCAGTATTTTTTCGATCGCACTGTTTAGCCGTGCCGATTCTTCCAGGCTCGTCCCGGGAGATCGCATCACACCAATCACCAAGTCCCCTTCCGACAGCCGGGGCACAAACTCGGCTCCCAGTCCCATTGCAATCTTGAGCGCTATCGCCAAAACCAAACCAGCCACAATCGCGGTCGGCCAGCGGAATACAATCGCTAGCTTCAGCATCGGCCGATAAATCGCCAGCGCAATGCGTACCAGCAACACATCCTTCTCGACAATCTTCTTCGGCAGCACAAAGCTCGCGAGCACCGGCGTCAGCGTCAGCGACAACACCAGTGAGCCAATCAGAATGAACATCACCGTCAGGGCCATCGGCCGAAACATCTTCCCTTCGACCCCTTCCAGGGTCAGAATCGGCAAGTAAACAATCAGAATGATCAATTGCCCAAACACTGTGGGCGTTTTCACTTCAATCGCCGCATCCCGAATGATCGCCAGCCGCTCTTCCGACGAACAAGGACCGTGATGTCCCAATCGCTTGATAATGTTTTCAATCACTACCACCGAGCTATCAACGACAATTCCAAAGTCGATTGCCCCCAAACTTAATAGCGACGCAGCAATCCCGGCCTGGTACATCCCACAAAAACCAAACATCATCGACAGTGGAATCGCTGTGGCTGCAATCAGCCCGGCACGTAGGTTGCCAAGTAAAATGAACAGAATCAGAACGACCAGGTAGGCCCCTTCGAACAGGTTGTTCTTAACGGTGGCAATCACCCGGTTGACCAGCATCGTTCGGTCATACACCGGCATCATTTCAATGCCCGGCGGTAGCTTCTCGCGAATCTTTTCAAACTTCTCACGCAGCCGAGTTGTCACCGCATAGCTGTTTTCACCCATCAACATGAAGCCCAGCCCCAGGACTACTTCACCCTTGCCGTTAGCCGTGACAATCCCGCGGCGCAGTTCGTGGCCAATCATCACTTCTGCCACATCGC
>JAIXVG010000226.1 GCA_027483145.1 Planctomyces sp. | reverse complement strand
AGATACCCCCTCGGGCAAGACCGGCCGCGCTCCACAGCCCAAAGGCGCTGGCGAATCGGATACCATCGGCCTCATGGGAGATGACGATCTCGATGGCGATGGCCCCAGCTTACTGCTGGGCGCAGACGAGGACGAAGATCCCGGCGGCTTCAGGACCGATCCCGAAGTCCCAATGCTCTTTGATGACGAGGATGAAGATATCTCTGGCGGAAAAACGACTGCCATTCCATCCCTCGACAGTCGATCGTCGCAAATGGTCGGGGCCGATGATACGAACGAGTTCATGTTCGACGACGAAGACTCGGCCGAAATGGACGCCGTTAAGAAGCGCCGCGGCAAAGGCAAAGAGATGCAGACCAGCGCTCTATCGAGCGAAGGTTCGGCCTTTGACCTGGAAGCAAGCAGCGTCGGTAGCTCGCTCGAATTCGACGTCGATAGTGACTCGGTCGAAGACGATGTCTTCGATGTCGATGCCAGCGACGATAGCTTCGAAGGCTCGTTCGAGTCGGGAAGCGTTGATGGCATTTCCCAGGTGGTCCCATCGCGCCGGGCCATGCTTCCCCCCGAAGAAGTTGAATGGGGAACATTACCAGTCGTTGGCCTTGGCTTATCGACACTCGTCCTGTGTGTCGGAGCCATGATTGCTGTCGACCTGATGCGCACGGTATGGGGTGCCGGCCGAAGCGGCGTCTACAGTGGTGATCTAGTCGACATGTTCGCCACCCTGTGGAAATAAACCTGCAGACGGTGTGCTGCCCCCTCTAAGGCGAAGACTTCTCGCATTAGGCAATGCCGACTGCTTCAGCAGTTGAGTTCTGCGCTCCCAAAGCTTCTTGGCCCCAAGCGAGCGTAGGGTCTCACACCGATGAGGCCTTAACTTTTCTTACAACCTATCCAAACAAGCGCTGATTCGTCCGACTCTCGTCGGAAATCGAGGTGGTTTCGAACAGGTACAACTGGGTATTCGGACAGGTTCTTATTGTGCGATTGGCTTGGCCAGTGTCCTGATTTGCGAGGACGGATCACGTTCGCTCAGCCAACATCACATTAAGTACTTGGCCAAACACAAGTTTCAACACAACAAAGATTCTACGAAGAACATCCTGAAGTGCGCCATACAGAAACATCATTCGCTGCGAACCGCCGGCAACCTGAATCTTCCTTGGGAAGATCCCTTGCTGACGCAGCGGGCTGTGATTGGTAACCCCAAACTCTCGATAACTGATCGTCACCGCGCTTCAAACATGCAATCGCATCCGCCTTCTTGTAGCCCGACGCGTCAGCCAGGGGCTTATTCTGACGAGCTGTTGAGCTGGACAACTTCAGCGTTGAGCCGAACAACAAGTTTCGATACGCCCAGGCTTCTACGAGACCCGTTCCTCATACTCACTGATCACTTGGCAGATCGTGCCAAAGAACTTCTGCCGATCGATGGGCTTTGTCACATAGTTCGTGCAGCCCGCTTCCAGACATTTATCACGATCGCCGCCCATGGCATGCGCCGTTAATGCAACAATCGGCCGATCAAATCCCGAGTCGCGCAACCGCCGCGTCGCAGAATAACCATCCAGAACGGGCATCTGCATGTCCATCAACACCACATCCGGATAGTCCCCCGCTTGCGTCGCGTGCAACAAGTAATCGAGCGCCAGTTGACCATTCTCAACCAGAATGACTTCGGCCCCCGCCTTCTTGAGCAGGAACCGAATCAGCTTCTGATTATCTGCACCATCTTCCACTACAACTACCTGACGACCGGCTAGCACTGCGACTCCATCGCTAGTCACTTTCGCCGGACTTTCTGTTACCGATTCTTCAGTTCTCACCGTTTCGGTCAATAACTGAGCACCAGTCGCTGGAATAGTCAGCGTGAATGTACTGCCAACTCCATATTCGCTCGTAACGGTCAAATCACCTTCCATCATGTTGGCTAATCGGCGGCTGATCGTCAGGCCTAACCCTGTTCCACCAAACTTCCTCGTCGTCGACGAGTCCGCCTGTGTAAACGGCCTGAAGAGCTTCCCCATTTGCTCAGTAGTCATCCCGATTCCACTATCTTTCACCGCAAATGTCAGTTCGCCACGGTCAGTTCCATCAGCCGGTTGCCGATAGCCAAGCAACAATTCCACTCGACCATGACTGGTAAACTTAATGGCGTTACTTAACAGATTGACCAGAATCTGCCGCAGCCGAGTAGGATCGCCTTCAAACGAATCGGGAATCGGCGACTGAATCGTCAACTGCAATTCCAGGTTCCGCTCCTTAACTCGCAGGTTCATCATCGCAGTGGCGTCTTGAGCAATCTCAAGCGGCTTGCACCGCACCCGCTCAAGAATCAACTTGTCCGCTTCAATCTTGGACAGGTCCAAAATGTCATTAATAATCTCTAACAAGAAGTTGCCGTTCCGCTTCACGGTTCGCAGCAGCTCACCCTGTTGCGTCTCGGCGTCAACTTCATCCAGCATCAAATCGGTATAGCCCAGAATGGCCGTCATCGGGGTCCGAATTTCATGGCTCATGTTGGCCAGAAACTCACTCTTCGCCCGTGCCGCTTCTTCCGCTCGATGGCGTGCTACTTCTAGTTCGGTCACCGTTTGCTTCAGACGTTCTGCACTCTCTGCTGCTGTCGCTCGGGCACGCTTCCAGCGCATCTCGGCTTTTTTACGACGCGAGTCTATCTTCACCCGATCGGTCACATCTTCCACAATCCCTATGTAACGTTCCCCGGCAGTCGCTTCGATGGGGCGAACCTGAATCTGCAGCCAGCCACACGCCCCGTCTGCTCGCAAGTAACGATATTCACCCGAGACGCTGATTTGTGTTTCGATACAGCGTTGCCAGCACTGAAGGACTGCTGCATGGTCGTCGGGCAAAACGAACGCATACCAACGGCCCTGGTTCAAGCAGGACAACCCCCAGTGTGAGAACAGCTCATTGTCGGCACCTTGAATCAACTCGCGGAGCGCGACGTTCAGGTAAAGGCAATCTCCTTGCTTATTCGCTTCGAACACGCCAATTGGCAGCAGATCGTAAGGTCCTGCATCAACGGTCCTGGTCCTGTGCGGAAAGTGGGCAACCAGGGCAGCCGTCGAGCCAGCAGATTGCATCTGAAAAGGCGTACCGACAATCATGGCATTCATCAGGGCATTCGAGGGTGTCATCATCGTGGGCATTTTCTAAGGTGTTATCTCAAACACCGGCACTGCCAATTGGCAGCGAAGTCTCGGAACGCAGTCTTGCCGACTCGTCCACAAACCGAGCAGACCTCCGAAAACCGAAGGATCGATGCTGGAAACCTAAGGCGAACAACTGCAGGCGAGTGTTTTACCTCAATTTTTGATCGATGAAATTTGGCAACGAGCTTTCATTCTCCGGCACCACCGTCAAATTCGGAACTTCTTACAAAGCAATTCGTTACCTTCAAGCACCCAAAAAACGCCTCGCATCAAAGGTTGCTAGTACACAGAGCAAAGCGAAACGTGGCTTCGCCCTCAGAATCGATCCGAGAACCCGGTTGGGCCTGTTCGGAAACCCTGTTTTGACCATGCCGCATCAGACGGTTCGCGGATCAGGTCTTACTGCTGGCCAGATAACTGGAACCAATACCAATGCGGAAGTCGACAAAATGTGGCCCGACTCGAAGAGTGGCCAACCTTCTGCAAACTAGCTCGATCATTCATTGCGAATGGCAATACTCGGGTGGTCCGGCCATCTCGTGGTCGGGCACCAAAGCGGCAAGACGCCACACCATCCGATCGCGCAGTTCAATCAGTCCAAGGCACAGATGACTCTGCTTTCGATTGACTGCTCATTGACACACAAAAACATGATGCTATCGGCTGTTTTGTTGTAAGACTCTGAGATCATTGGCGTTATGTCAGATATGGTCTGCAATTGGATCAATTCATGTTAGGAGAAGATCAGAAAAACTCACCGCCAGGACGCCTCAATTTCGCGGTGGCAGACTTGCACATCTGTACCCTTCGGGCCAACAATCATTATCGGATGT
>JAIXVG010000389.1 GCA_027483145.1 Planctomyces sp. | reverse complement strand
TTTTTCAAGCTGAGTAAGATCAACTTTGGGTGGTCGGGGGCCCCGCAACGCGGAAGCCACCGTTAAGCAGGATCTCTAGTCCGGGGGCTTCTAGAGCAGCGCCCCCACTACCCTCGCGTTTTTTACGAAACGAATCCGCTGGTTAACCTGCTCTTAAGCCGGTGAAGGAAGCTGGCACCAACCATTAACCGCGTTAGCGAACTGGTTTCCCCGATCGGCGAAGTTCACAAACCAGTCGTAGCTGGCGCATCCGGGCGACAGCAAGATTACATCTCCCGGGGCCGAACTACTCCACGCCGCCGCCAGCGCACTATTCCAGTCGGGTAACGGTCCAACTATCTTTGGTATGAAAGGGGCTGGGGTTGTCGAGTCTGAAACATTCGCTCGCAAGCGTTCCAACTCCGCTTTCAGCGCTGCACCGGTAGTGCCCATTAAGATAATTGCCTTGGCCTGGCGAAAGGCTGTGGCAGCTAACCGGGCGAGGCTCACCCCTTTGTCGTACCCCCCGAGCATGACAACAACCGGCTGCGAGAATGACTCGATCCCTAGCATGGCCGACTCGGGGGTGGTGGCCAGCGAATCGTTGTAGCACTGTCGACCATGCGGTGAGCCGACCAACTGCAAGCGATGTGGTAATGCTTTGAATCCGCGCAAGCTTCGCTCGATTTCACCCATCGTGCAGCCCGCTGCCAACGCTGCTAACCCGGCCGCTTGTCCATTCAAGAGATTGTGCTCTCCCGGCAAAGTCACCCAGTTTTGGACATCGGCGAGCGTAAGCCCCGGTTTCCGTCGGTTTGGTCCCGCAGGGCTCTCACTCGGTCCAAAGTAGTGAACTCGTCCATTGAATGGCCAACTTCCCGCGTCAGCATCATTTGAAGGCAAAACGGACCAATCGTCTGGGGATTGCCAGCGAAGGATGGATTGTTTGGCATGGCGATAGTTGTCGAGCGTATCGTGCCAGTCGAGATGATTCGCGCTGAAGTTGGTAACCACCGCGATTTGCGGACTCACCTTCAGTTGATCGAGCCAGTACAATTGAAAGCTGGAAAGCTCCAGAACGACCCAGTCGGCCGGGGTAATTTGGGAAACAACCGGCAACAAGCTGCGCCCGATGTTGCCACCTAACCAGGCCCTCGGATAACGCTGCTGTAAAATCGCATGCAGCATGGCGGTGGTTGTCGATTTGCCGTTGCTACCGGTGACTGCCGCTATTCTCGCAGGGCAGTGCTTCCAAAACAGCCCCATTTCGGTTGTGATTGGCATCCCTCGCGCGGCGGCGAGTAAAACCACTTTATGGTCGGGGCGGATGGCGGGATTAACGACCAATAGCTCGCAGTCATCTATGTCGCTCGCCTCATTCCGCCCAAAGCAGAATTCAACTGCGCTAAAACGATCACCGAGTGTTTTTTGAAGATAATGCAGCGTTATTGCCAGGCCGTCTTTGGATCGTTGATCTGAGACTAGCACCCGTGCTCCGGCATTAACAAGAAACTCGACCGCTCCCGCTCCTCCACCAAATTGCCCCAGCCCCAGTACGGTGACCCGCCGATTCCGGTACTCGGTCAATAGCTTGGTCATCCCTGTTTCCTGCGACTTATTGCCAATGCAGCAACATAAATTTGCACAATTGGCCAAGCTCTTCAGCCGGTCTTTGCCCACTGAATCTTTTAATACTAATCGCGGCTCACTAATTCCTGCCATAAGGGGAGGCTATCGGCAAACCGCTGAATGACAAAGTCGGCCAAGTCTGCAAACTTCGGTCGCTGGCCCGGGGCATACAGGACGGTAGTCATCCCCGCGGCCCGCCCCGCTTCTAGATCGAATTTGTAATCACCGCACATCAGCAATCGGTTTGGCGGAAGTGACCATCGCTCGGCAATCAATAACAGTCCAGCCGGATCGGGCTTCGGAGGAGCATCTTCCCGCGCAACCAGTTGCGAAACAGCAATGTCGAACTTTTCCAACATCTGCTCGGCCATTTGTCGCGAATTGCGAGTTAACACCGCAACCGGAACCTGATTTTTCTTCAGCAGCGACAAAACCTCCGGGACACCATTAATCAGGGTCGACTTGGCAGCCCCTGTTGCTTCGTGGCTTGCCAAGATTTGCAGCATCCGCTGTTTGGCAGGCCCTGCAGGAACCTCGGCCAGTGCCTCCAAAATTGCTTGGCCGTGCGGCAGTCCCATTTCCTCCCTCATCAAATCAAAGTCGAGGGCCGAGTCAACAAGTGTCCCGTCTAAGTCAAAGACTACTCCGGCACAGGCGTTCATCTTAGGCGGCTTTCCAATACCTGATTCGAATTCTGGCTTGACCTGCTCGAAACCGAATCCCGGTTGCCGGGGGACAGGTCAGTCTGCCTTTAATAGAGACCCATGGTGACGTTAACTTGCTTCGGATTACTAAAGTCATGGTGATGTCGCATCACTAACAGTCACTGTTGCCAAAAGTGGTCAAAATGGGGCTCGACCGAGTTGGCTTTTGCCAGACTTATTGTGACTAAGTTGTCAAAAAGGGACAGCCATAAACTCGTTGCTTTCGTACTGACTGTCTCGTCTCTCGATCGAACTAGCTTTCAGAGGGTTTCGGGTATTCATTCTCGGTCGGCAGAGGGGCAAAATGCTGACACATCAATTTCTATTGTGGCGGTGGCCGCTATCCCGGTGGAAAGCTTACAAATGGACCTGCCCCATGTTCACCACTCAAAAACATTTCTAAGATCAATTTCTGTGAACGCAGCCGTCGCATGAGCGAACAGCGGGTTGCTTGTCGTTGCAGCTCTGAAAGATCCAACCTTCGTTTGAGTGTCGCATGACGCATCACTTACTGATTTCTGGCAGAACCCCGGCTCCTTGCTTCTACCGTTTCGCACAGCGGCTGAGTTTCGCACCTTTGCCGAAACTTCGTTGCTGCCTGCTAGCACTACTTGTGTTGACTCAACTCGTGGGCTGCGGTGGTGACCGTCGCAATGATGTAAGTGGCGATAACAATCGTTCGCTCAAGGTCTCGAAGCTTTTACCCAGCGATGCCAAGCGGCTGGTTGAGACTCGTAACGAAGCACTCGCCTACCTTGAGAACGAAGAAGTCGCCAAAGCGGAAGAGCTTTTCGCCAAGCTGGACCGCGAGTTTCCCCAAGAGCGGTTCGCCCTGCAAAACCTCGTGGTGACTCAGCTTCTCAAGCTCGAACAAACCGATCCAACCCGCGATCCTTCCAGCTATAAGGCAACAGCTACCGAAGGGCTGGCCAATGCTCAACGCTTAAGCGACGGGACCCGTCGCGATCTCGCCTCAGCCATCTTGTTAAGCAGAATTCAAAAGCAGATTGGGGACGAAACCTCTGCGTTTGATGAACTCGAAAAATCGCTAACTTCCGAAACGAAAGAGGCCAGCGGCTGGTTCGAGCTGTTTAAAGCGGGACAATTCTCAAACGATGCAGCTCGCAAAAAGTCAGCCCGCATCGCCCTGGCCAAGGCAATCGAACTCCAGCCCGACAACGTCTATTTGTTCACCGAACTAACACCAATCTGGCTCGAAGAAAAAGACGCACGCCTGGCATCGCTCGTATCGCGGGCCAAAACCTTACTGGAACCATTTGCCGCCGCAGTCAAGAACAATACCCGCATCGATGTGCTGACCCAGTTAACGAATGCCGAAGAGGCTATCACCGCAGCAGACTGGACCAAAACGGCCCGGCTGCTGCGACCCATTGTTAACGTCCTCAAGCCCGAGCAAGTGGTGCAAAGTGATCGACTAAGAATCAACAAGCATCCCCTTGAATATGTCATCGCAGACTTCAGCTCGGAATTGCTCGCCCGCATGCCGCAGTTCGAGTTCCCCGCAGCCGGTATCTCGGTGAAATGGGACAACTCGCAAGCCCTGACCAATCGAATGACCGGGGTTGTGCAAGACTTAGCGGTTGGCGAGTTGAACTTGAATCCAGGCCTCGATCTGGTGGCGCTGGAACAGCTAGGAACCGAGTCGCGTTTAACCATCTTCCACCAGCCGGGACGAGGTCAGTCTTGGCAGGGGACCGATGGGTGGCAGACCAGCTTGGCGGCCAGCTATACCGGCCTGGCCGTCGCTGACCTTGATGACGATGTCGAGTTACTCCCTAGCACTCCCGGCCAGCCCACATTACTCCCCGAACGCTGCCACGAAGCAGACAGCGATGTAGTGGTCTTTGGTCCTGCGGGACTTGCAGTGATCGAGAATACCAACACGAGCAATCAGCGGGGACTGAAAGTCCATGCCGAAGCACTTCAGCCCGCAATCACCGAGCCGGTTACTGCGTTGCAACTGGTCGATGTCGACCATGATGGCGATTTAGATTTGGTGGCCATCGTCGAAAAAGCCATTCGAATCTACTCGAATCGAGGTAACCTGACCTTCGAAGAGATTTCCAGTAGATCGCAGATGTCTGGCTCCGAAGTTCAGCCAACTGCTATGGCCGTCTGTGATTGGGATCACGATGCCGACATCGATCTGCTTGTTGGAACTCAAGCATCGGGAATCGGCTGGCTTGAGAACCTCCGCTACGGCCGATTTCGCTGGCGAAGCCTGGCATTCGCCGCAGACCAGACGAACGTCAACTCGCTGAACGTTGGCGACTTTGATGCCAACGGTTCGTGGGATATTGCGTACGGCAGCGACGCGGGTTCGGCAGTGCTGCTCACACGGTCGATTCCAGGGGGCGAAGCGACGCTCATTCGGTCTGCCAAAATCGCCAAAGAATCGGGCGTGCTCAGTCCAACCGATTTTGATAACGACGGCTTTGTCGATTGGTACCTGTCATCTACTGGCCCTAAGCAACCGCGACCAGCACAGTCTCAACTCATCCGTGGGCTCCCTTCAGTCGGGTTTGCAGCCGCAGTTGCTCCAGAAGCCTGGAATTCACGGACGAAAGGCCCTGCCATTTGGTTTGATGAAGACCAGGATGGCGACCTCGACTTGGTACTTGCGTCAAAAAATGAAATCTTGGTGAGCCGTAACCAAGGCGGGAATGCCAATCATTGGATCGACATCAGCCTCCGTGCCCAACAAGTCAAAGGAACCGATCAAGCCGCCAGCGGCCGGGTGAATCATCAGGGAATTGGCAGTCTGGTCGAGTTGAAAGCTGGCCCGCAATACCAGGCCCAAATCGTTAACGGTCCAGTCACCCACTTTGGGTTAGGCACCACCGAAGTGGCAGATGCGGTCCGTGTCCTTTGGACGAACGGTGTTCCGCGTAACCTTGTTAAACCCAAGCGGGACGAACTCATTTGTGAAAAGCAAACCCTTAAAGGCTCGTGCCCATATCTGTATACCTGGGATGGCAAAAAGTTTGGCTTCTATACAGACCTCCTGTGGGCTGCCCCCCTGGGCCTGAAATTCTCGGAAGAGACCATTGCCCCCTGGCGAAACTGGGAATGCCTCAAGATCGATGGCGACCGGCTCACCGAACGAAATGGCGAATACTTCCTGCAGGTCACCGAAGAACTTTGGGAAGCAGCTTACTTCGATCAAGTCGAACTCTTTGCCGTTGATCATCCGGCCGATATCGATGTCTTCACCAATGAAAAAGTCGCACCCGATGATTGGGTCAAGCGGCAGTTTCACTTCTCTCCAAAGGGTGGTCGCTATCTTCCTAAACTGGCTCAAACGCAAGATGGAACCAATCTGGTGCCAATGCTGGAAAAGCTCGACGGCGTTTATGCGCAATCGTTCTCCCACAAGCTAAAGCAAGGTCTCGCGACCGAGCATTCCCTCGAGCTTGGGTTCTCGGCTGAAGATCTGGCCAAGGTTCCAGAAGCGAATTGGGACGCTATTCCCAAATTGCTGTTTCTAACGGGCTGGGTCTATCCCAGTGATACATCGATCAATGTCGCCATTGGCCAAAACCCCGATTCACCGCGTATCAGCCCACCTAGTTTGTGGATTCCAGATACGCAGACTGGTTGGAAGCGAGTCCGCGAATCGATGGGATTTCCGGGTGGCAAACCCAAGACCATCGTCATCGACCTGACAGATCTGCTCGATCGTCAGGATCCCCGAGTCAAAATTGTTTCGACCATGGAACTCTACTGGGATAACGCCTGGCTATCGGTTGGCGATGAAGAACCCGACTTTGCAAGCTGGAAACTCAAGCTATTAGGGGCCAATCTTCACTATCGGGGTGTCTCGCAAATCATTCCTTCCGATTCAAACGCGCCGGAAACGTATGAGTACAGCCAAGTGATTAAACAGCCCCATTGGCCACCGCTGGAAGGGTACTTCACCAAGTACGGAGACGTCACACCACTGGTGGCTGATCAGGATGATCGATTGGTCATCATGGGGGCTGGCGATGAACTCACGTTGCGGTTCGCGTCACATCCGCTCAAGGCAGGCTGGAAGCGCGACTTCATGCTTCGAAACGTCGGCTGGGATAAAGACGCCGACATCAATACCGCATATGGCCAAACCGTTGAGCCGATTCCCTTCGGTGCGATGACCGACTATGCCCACGTGAACGGCGACCCACGCGAACTTCTTTCCGAAGAGCAAGTAGCAATCGCCCGCTACCAAACTCGCTCTCAGCAACGAACACGCTTCTGGCGAATGCTGCTTCCGGAATCCAGCATGGTCAAGTAGTTGCGGGCTGCGGGAAGTTGATGGTTAGGGATTGAGGGTTAAGGGACTAACAGAAAGTCATCGATAGTCAGCTCCTTCGGGCTGGCTTGATCCCCTGCTGCAAAGTTTCAGTTATCGCCGCCAGGCAATTCCAAGATAAGACATCGTCTGATTTCACGCCGCTTCACGTCTCACGCGGCGGTAGGCGAAGGCGAGGCCAACGACGTATCCCACAATCGCCAGCGAAACACCCCCCAGCACGACGACTACACGGGCGACGATTGCCGGTTCAAAGTAACCCAGCCATTCGAGCGCAGCATAATAGCGGAACAAAGTGATTCCGAAGACAACCGCGACCCCGGTCAGCCACAAGCTATGGTACGCCAGTGGAACTTCAGAGGCCCGCAGCGGCAACAGCCACTGCCGCATGGTCAGGTGTCCGCCGCCAGTGACCGCCTTCACAAAATCGAGCCAACCAGCCGGAGCAGCCAGACGAATCGTCTCCAGCAAAATCCCCTGATGGCGCAAAAACCCGATCCAGACTGCACAGAACAGGGCCACATACAGCCCTTGGGTCACCACCCCATGCGCATAGACCACCTCCAGCGAATGCCCCGCGTCCAATAAGGCCCGGACATAAGGGTTAGCCTCATTTTCGAGACCAGGGCTGTGAATCACTGTCACCGCAATGTCGAACATCGCCCCGCCGACGATCAATGCCAGCCCACAAGCAGTTAATAGCCGCGGGGGCGTAACCGTCCCCTGCCGCGCAAATCGATTCAGCAGAATCAGCAAAACCAGCGAGAAGGCCGGCTGCAGATAGGCCGTCGCCAGCCGGCACCAGTTGGTTTCGGGGGTCGCCACCATAGACGACAGGCTCGGCCCGATCGCAATCAAGAACTGCAGCAATACATCAGCCGCTACCCACATCAGAATGAGCGAGCTAAACGTCAAGAACTGTCGGAACGGAGCATTTCGCAGCAGCCGCACTGTATCGGAAATGGGCGGAACTGCTGCAGGACTGGTTGCCAAGGCGATCGGCATGGCCGCACCCCCTGAAAGCAAATTGCCAGAACGGAAAACAACAACGGCTCTGTAATCTTTGGCTGGTCAAGCGGTTACGGCTTGCAACCCATGGCAGATTCGTCCGTTAACTGCGACCATCGGGCTAACTGCCAACCGTTAAACTGTAGCCTTCGCGTAAACTGCAAAGACCATACCATCGCCAATCAGCCAGGTTGAATCATTCAAAATGACTCATAACACTCTGAGAACCAGCAAATTCTATCCGGTTAGGCAACGCCCCCATAACTTCAGAAGCAATCAGAACGAAATCGACCTAAACAAATCCTTCGACCGGGCAACCACTTGCACCCACCCAAGGCGGAGCCTAACCTTACTTGAGACCGGTTTCCGGATATCGCTGGGTGTGGGCCATTCCCCACTGCCGAACATTTCGCCGGTCTCCCGCCAACCCGCCACTAGGCGACCAATCGCCCTCCAACCTGCTCCAAATCCAAATTCGCCCGCTTGGCTCGCTAGTGCCACTGGCTTCGTCAGTTAGTTCCACTAAACTGGTCCAATCAGTCGATTTCGCCATTAGGTCGAGCCGAGTTGCTCGTATCTCATTGGTACGACCTCTTCACCCTCAAGCATTCAATCGCAAAGGAAAGTTGAAATGTTGCGCTCCGGCCTCGTTCGCCTGGCTCTGTTATCGCTCGCGTCTCTGCTCGTTTCACCAGCGTTTGTACTGGCTGACGACTGGGGAACCATTTCGGGGCAGGTGATTCTCGATGATGAAGTCCCTGCAGTGAAGTACTTTCACCGGAAAGGGGCCGACGTCAAAGACAAAGAAGTCTGCGCCAAAGACGACGTCGTCGATGACCGCCTTGTCATTGATTCAGCATCCAAAGGGATCGCCAATGTTTTTGTTTACCTGAAGGATGAAAAGGTAAAGGTCCATCCCGATCTGAAGGCCTCCAAGGAACCAACCGTTACCTTCGACCAGAAGGACGGAATCTTCTTCCCACACGCACTGGTCGTTCGCACCGATCAGAAGGTGAAAGTCTTGTCGGACGACCCGATTGGCCACAACACCCACACCAACCCCCTCAAGAACAACCCGGTCAACTTCCTCGTTTCGCCCAACGATCGCAAAGGGGTCGAGGTTCCCGTGACTCAGTCCGAAAAGCTGCCATTCAAGGTGGTCTGTGATATTCACCCATGGATGAGTGCCTACTGGCTGGTTGTTCCTCATCCTTATGCAGCAGTGACTGACAAGGATGGCAAGTTCACGATTGAAAACCTTCCCACCGGCGAACATGTCTTTCGCGTCTGGCAGGAAAAGGCCGGCTACCTCGAAAAGGAACTGAAGGTCACCGTCAAGGCTGGCCCCAACGAGCTGAAGCCCATCAAGGCCAAGCTAAAGGCATTTGAGAAGTAAGCCGTCTTCAGGTTAGGCGATTCTGTCTGGCCCGTCGTTGCTGAAGGTTGCGGCGGGCCAGTTGCATCTCGTGTTTTCATCGAAAGCGAACACTCCCTGGCAAACATTCCCGAATGCCCAAATCGATTGCAAGCTGGTAAATCGTTTCGCTGAAATAGTTTGTGATGGATCTTCGGTTTTTGTGGTTAGGCATCCTGCGTTGACGAAGCGTCCGTTTTGGCGATCTAGCCTTGTCATCAGTCTCGCGAATATCCCAAAAACAGATCGAAATCGACTTAACTGTCGTGTAGAATTCTTCAGGCAGGCGATAAACCTGTTGCCGACGATCCGCCTGAGCGTGGCCGGCCTCGGCTGCCCCATCATCATTCCGAAACCTTTGCTCCAAAAAGTGTGACTATGTCCGAATTTGATGCTGGCCTGTTTGAAGCTATTCGCTCGCAGATGACCCGTCGGTACTTTTTTGGAGCAGGGGCCACCGGGCTGGGTTCCATGGCGCTCGCCTCGCTGCTTGGGCAGGAAGGTTATGCAAATGCCCCCGCCGGCGCAGCGGGTGGAGTAAGCACGCTGGAAACACACGGCGCGATGCCCGCCCTGCATCATGCCCCCAAGGCCAAGCGAGTCATTTGGCTGTTCATGGCCGATGGGCCGTCGCAGCTCGACCTGTGGGACTACAAGCCCGGCCTCAAGGACTGGTTCGACAAAGACCTTCCCGAATCGGTCCGGAACGGTCAGCGCATCACAACCATGACTTCGGGCCAGGCCCGTTTTCCAATTGCCCCCAGTATCTTTGGGTTCCAGCAGCATGGCCAGTCAGGGGCCTGGGTCAGCGACCTGCTGCCGCACATGGCAAAAATGGTCGACGATCTGACCATTATCAAGTCGATGAACACCGACGCCATTAATCACGACCCAGCCATTACGTTCATCCAAACCGGCAGCGAACTTCCCGGCCGCCCCAGCTTGGGGGCCTGGCTCTCCTACGGGATCGGCAGCCCCAACAAGGACCTTCCCGCCTTCGTCGTCTTGCACAGTCGGCTGGCCAACGGAGGACAGAACCAAGCATTGTTTGCCCGCCTCTGGGGCTCGGGCTTCTTGCCAACAAAGCATCAGGGAGTGGCGCTGCGATCAGCAGGTGACCCGGTCTTGTACCTGTCCAATCCTCCGGGTGTTAGTGCGACCAGCCGACGGTCCATGCTTGATAATCTGAACGTCCTGAACCAGAAGCGTTTGCAGGAACAGGGAGATCCCGAAATCGCCGCTCGGATTTCTCAATACGAGATGGCGTTCAAGATGCAGACCTCGGTTCCCGAGCTGGTCGATATCGCTAATGAGCCGCAAAGCGTCCTCGATTTGTATGGCCCTGAAGTCAAAGAGCCAGGCTCGTTTGCTTACAACTGCCTGCTCGCCCGGCGCCTAGCTGAGCGAGGCGTCCCCTTCACGCAGGTCTTCCTCCGCGGTTGGGATCATCATGGTGGGTTGCCCGGTTCCATCAAGGAACTGGTCAAAGCGGGAGATCAACCATGTGCCGGTCTCATTCAAGACCTGAAAAACCGGGGCATGCTGGAAGACACCCTCGTTGTCTGGGGTGGCGAGTTTGGACGAACGGTTTATAGCCAGGGGACCCTCACAGCCGAGAACTACGGCCGCGATCACCATCCTCGTTGCTTTACAATGTGGATGGCAGGTGGCGGAATGAAGCCTGGTATCGTCTACGGTGACACGGACGAATTCAGCTATAACATCACCGAGAAACCTGTTCACGTCCACGATCTGAACGCAACGATCCTCCATACGCTGGGGATCAACCACGAGAAGCTGACCTATCGGTTCCAGGGCCGCGACTTCCGACTGACCGACGTTCACGGCCGTGTGGTGACCGACCTGCTGGCGTAGGGATTACGATTCGCGCAGTGCCAAAAAACACCGCCCTTGGCTGTGGTTTCTGTTCGTCCCGTGGAAGCGTCTTTGGGCAACAGCCTGCAGAGACTACTGGCCGGCCGCTTCGCCAAATGCGGTGCGAATGGAGGAGAGGAGCGCTTGTTCAAGCTCCGCATCGCGGCCTTTAGGGATCCATCCCGAAGGTGCGGGTTGACCAACCACGGCCGTTAAGTCGCGCTGCAGCGGGTTATTCTCCAGGAAGGTTGCTCCGCCTGCAAAGTTGGCAGCACCTGAGACGTCTTCAAGTTCCTTGAAGGCCTCGACCGCAACCATATAGCCCCCTTGTGACGGGGCAATGCGAATGTAGGCCTTGCGGCGAATTGACTGCAGCGTACTTTCCGTCCGGCTGCTTAGTGTGGGAGAGTCGCCATGCCACGGCTCGAGCAAACCACTCCCTGTCTTGTAGCGGGTCTCAATGAGGCCATCGAGCCGGTTTTCTCGTTCGATTTCGAATAGATAGTCATGCACAACATCGACTGTCCGTTCCCAAACATACTCGTCGTTATTGGCTCGCACATAGATAGGGTTGGTTGTCGAGGCCGTTTGACCCATTCCCGCGCAGCCGCCAACCAGCGGCACAAAGGCCACCGTTAACAGCCAGCGAGAGAGAGCAAACCAACGACGCATGGTAGATGTCTTGAGAAGTTTGATTTTTTGGTAGTCAGAAACGTTGCTGAGTGTTGTTGGGTGCGTCAAGACGCACGCTGCGAATAGCAAAGGCCGTTACTTGTCCGTTGGCTCTTCATCGCGCTGATAGACGTGGGTCGGTTTAACAACCCCCGTCGGGAAAAGTTTTCTCAGGCTCGACCGCACCGCGATATCGCTCCGCAGTACGATATCGCGAATCGGCTGTTCGGGACGGCCACGGAATGCGGTGATGTGGAAATAGTCGTTCTCCCCCGGGGCGTAGGGGGAAAAGTAGTAGTTGGAAACGCAGCAGCGTTTGCCTGGTGCGACCACCTGGCTGACCGAATGCCACGAATGCTGATTGGTTTCCATCACAACCAGGCGATTGAACTTCGAGAAGAAGGTCCGCTTCGGTCCTTTAGGACCCTGGTCCCAAAGCTCCAGGTTCCCTCCGTTCTCTTCTTTCCAGCCCGGCGTGACATACCACAGCAGGTTGATCACGCGATAAAGCTGACGATCTTTATCGTGCGAGTTGTCAAGGTGAGGGTTCAGGAAGTTATCCTGAGCCATCAGGCTAATTCCCCCTGCATACAAATTCGTATCGGGTTCCATCCCGGCAATGCCGGTGATGTTTGTCATCAGGTCAACAATTCGCGGGTCTTGAACGGCGTAGACCGCTTCCTCAAGTTGAGGATGATACGCGTTCATCTGTGCAGCCACATATTTGTGCTCACGCAGGCTCTTCTTCAGCATCATCGTCCCTGGGTCGGGAAAGTGAGAATTTATGGCCTGCGCGTATTCATCGGGGACAATGTTATCAATCGCAAAGGCTCGAATTTTGTGCTCTGGATTGCAGAACTCCGATCGCAGCGATTCAACCATCGGAGTCAACTTGGCCACCATGCAGTCAGCCAACATCTCGCGACCAATCAACGATGTCTCATTCGCTACAGCAGCATGTGGGGCAGACATGGCATCTCTCCTTAGAAGCACAAAACATCGTTGAACGATTGGGGTTGTTGGCATCCACGCCAAACTCAAGTCGCGTCACATAGACTCCGCAGGTGGCGCTTCAAGGAATCCCTGCAGGCTTCAGCTGTCGCAAAGCTAGTACCGGCGGAAATAGCCGAAACTCAAAAATGTGTCAATTTCGGATTGAATTCGAATGCCTGGGCCACCTGCCTGAAAGTGCTCCAATGCCTGTCGCTGCCCATTTCATGAATGACGCAGCAATCGACTCGGCCACTATGAAGCTCGTCGGATTTTGCGGCTGGTCGCGACTGCGTCCCCCTGCAGGTTGCGCAAGGCCAATTCGATGGCGATCGCGGCTCGGTCCATCACCTTATCGTAGGTCTTGCGTTGTTCGAGCATCGAACTGGTGTTCTTGCCATGTCGCACAAACTTAATGAGTGGTTCGGCGATCAATACCGGCCGAATGCCATGGAACTCGGCATGAACGCCAATCCACCAATCGTGAAGCACCCGTCGCGATTTGGGCAACGGAAGGAGTAGCGGCAGCAGAGTTCGTCGCATCGCCAGGCAACACCCCTGATAGGGATTGAGCAGCAGATTGCGGATCGCCCCCGTTTGGGTCTTTCGCCAGGCAAAATACGAAGGAGTGATCACGTTTAGCTCGGCATCAACCACGCACGAGTCGTGCATCACTAGTTGCGTTCCGGCACTTTCGAACGCCTTGCGTACGGTCGCTACTTTATGGGGCAGCCAGATATCGTCTTGATCGCTCAAAAAAAGCAGATCGCCCGTTGACAGCTTCATCGCCGTTTCGAACGTCGTTGCTACTCCTAGATTAACGGGATTCTGATAGACCCGAATGCGAGAATCTGCCAGATCCTCGATGGCGTTCAGCGTGCCATCGCGCGAGTGATCATCGACCACGACCACTTCGTCATGGGGACCAAGCTGCGACAGAATCGATACCAGTTGACGCTGAACAAATCGTTCGCCGTTGTACGTCGCCATGCAGACAGAATTCAGAACGGCTGGCATCTCTGGTGATGCGGCCGGTTGATCTGCTGGATTGGGTCCCGATGAAACTTGGGTCGTCATGATGCAGCCTTTTTCAGCGGCGAAATTCGCGGGTAGGGGACCAACGACGGTGATCTGGGAACGTTCCCTTTGGTTTCGACCGGTTTGCTCTGGCTTAAGATCTCAATGATTGAGGTCAGTTCAGGATTCGAGACGGCTCGCCGTCGCTTGGGAGAAGGGGTCAGAACCGCGACGACCAGATACAGCCCCATCACAAACAAGACCGATGCAGCCGTATTGAAAATCCACAGATTCACATCAATCGGCAGAGCCGAAGCATTGAGACACAAAATCAAAAACAGGACAAATCCAAACGTCGAGCGTGAGTCTCGAAGTAGTTCGCGAGAAAGGCCAAAGACGATGCCAATCGCTGCAGAATAGAGGGGTGCCCAATACAGTCCAAAAAAGACAATCCCTTCCACTGCATGTTGAGGATTGGGACCAACACCCGTGGCATAGTCGCCGGTGGAACCACCATAAAGAGCGACCCCGATGTTATAGGGGATTAGCTTGATTCCAAACGCAGCCGTAAACGTATGCAGCAGGTAGTCGCTGGCCTGATAGGTGTACTGCAGCGCTTCGACCTGCCGCTCAAAAAAGAAGTAGATGTATGTTTCACCCGACATCGCCACGCGGTGCATGAAGACCCAGGTGATATCTTCGCCCAGTTCCGATGAAACAATAATGTACACACAGTAGAACAGGCCCAGCGGAATGATTCCAACCGCAGCCAGTTGGACCCGTTTGCCCCATACTTGAGTCAGTTGGTCACTGAAGCAGCGGACATACATCGGGATGATTCCGAAGGCAAACACCAGCGTTAACAGCGCGGCTTTACTTCCCCCCGCAGCACACGACATCACAAACAACGCAATAATCGTCGCGCTGTACCACTTAGGCGGAACCCCAGGGAGCGAAGGGGAGAAAAAGAGGATCACCCCCAGGATGAAGCCAACTCGGTTACAAGCCGCGAATAACATGCTAAGCCAGCGGGAAGAAGCATTCAGCGAGACTCGATCGAGCCAGGGGTTATCAGAAAAGATGGCGAGACCCGAGGTTTGCGACTGGTAGATCAGGGCAGCAGCCGTCACGATCATTAGCAGCGTCGCCAGGACGGTCAGGTGCCGGTAGTTCAAGACTTCTTCAGCCCGATAGTCGAGCAGCCGCCGAGCTGCTTGATGCTCTTTGGTCCCTTGCGCCAGCTTCCGTCCCGCAGCGATAAACTGCCCAAGTTCCTTGCGTCTCCAGCTAGAAGCTCGACGCTGCTGCCATAGCCGAAGTAATGAGACGGTCAGGCGATAGCCAGCTAATAGTCCTGCACTGCACAGCACATAGGACAGGGCATACTGATCAGCAATAAGCCGATTCGCCCAAAACCACAGAACCAGCGTCCCCGAAAAAATCAGGTTCAGCACAAGTTCAATGGCCGGGTCGAACAGGGAGTAGAGCGTCCCCCACAGGGCAAAGCCATAGAGCGTGGCGACAATCACCAGGATCAGATAATAGTCCCAGCATTTCACTGCTGTTTCGATTAGTTCCACAAGAGAACTCGCCTTGCGTACTGCCTCACCGCCAAAGTCGTCGAGGCTGCCAACTGCATCACAGGATGGACTTCACCCGCCCGAATCTGATTCATTTCGCCAATCGAGGCCGCCCGATTGCGAGGAGTTGTGCTCACACCGCCAACAGCACACAAAGCAATCGGAAACGGCAGCTTATGGCCCCTGGCCCCTTGTTGGTACAGCCGCAAGTTCAGCTGATAGTCGGCACAAATTCGGTACTTCGTGTCATAGCGAAAATCAGCGAAGCATTTCTTGCTGTAAAATGCTCCTTGATGATGAATTGTATTTCGCAAGAGCAGCCGAGCATTAAACGCCGTTGCAAACTGGCTGCCGTCGGTCATATTGACATCGCCATACACCAGGTCGGCCGTAGGGTCGGCTTGGCGGACAACGTTTTCAATTGTGTCGCGAGTGCAAAGCGTATCATCGGCCCCAAGGAATAAGACCCATTCCCCGTGGCAGCGATCAAGTCCCTTATTCATCGCATCGTATAAGCCCCGGTCTCGCTCACTGACCCAGCATCGAATGACGGAATTGTACTTCGCGAGAATCTCGCAAGTGTCATCAGTCGAGCCACCATCGATGACAATGAATTCGATGTTGCGGTACGTCTGGGCCGCCACCGATTGAATGGTAGCTTCCAGGGTTTTCGCTCCATTGAAGACCACTGTCACAATGGAAACCAATGGCTGCAAAGAACCGAGCTGACTTTGGTGTAACTGGATCGGGCGATCGCTACAGCTAATGGTCTCGTTGATCCTGGTAGTCCCGGTGATCACACTCCGGTTCGTCATAGCGCCCGTATGCTCCTTGCTAGAGGCCGTTTCAAAACCCGGTTGGTGGCAAATACGACTCACTAAAATCCAGGATTGGCATTTCCCGCCAGAGGGTTTTGAAACCACTGTTGAAGAAGAGCGCCAAGTTGGGCAACGCTGCTGCTAGAACGCTTCCCAGACCGAGCGCACGCTGGCTCTGATCGGCAAAATCTGCCGCCGCGCGGGTTATCGCGAAGATTTAGGATTGGGGCAAGAGCAGGTTCGAAACCGCGACCGAACGGGCACTCCAGGAACCCGACGATTGGCACTGTCAGCACAAAAACAATTCGGACGACCCACCGAGCCGACAACGCGAGCCGTCAGGTGATTCCCTTCGCTCTCTAAAACGGAAGCTCCGGTCCACGCCCCAGCTGAACGGGTGGCGAAGTTGCTTCTGGTTCCGGGGCCAACTCGGGGGCTGCAGCGATTGGCGACGGTGGAAACGCCATCTCAACAACAGGTTCCTGCGGCACCGCGCTTGATGGTTCCTCAGCTAGGCCGGGTACTGGCTCTGGACCTTTTTCCACCCGACTGCGGCGGCCAGCTACTGTTTTGGCGGCTGCTTCAAAAGTGGCCGAAGCGTCAAACGGCTGCGTGACTGGTTTTCCTGTCGAGTCGACCCCTGTCAGCATATCAATCTTTTGCTCGGCTCCATCAAGGAGTTGATAACACCGATTCAAGAGGCCAATTCCTCGCTCGAAACTGGTCAATGACTCTTCCAGCCCCTGATTCCCTTCTTCCAGAGCAGTCACAATCTGCTGTAACTGCTCCAGCGAATCCTCAAACCGAGGCCCGTTAGCCGAGTCATGGTCAAGATTCGTTGCTGTCTTCTTCTTTGCCATTGCGTCCCGATTCTCGACTTGCCAGCCCAGTGGTGAAACTCGTTTTGATGCAAGGTAATGTACACCAGATTTGCTGAGCTAACCATCAGCCTGCTGCATCCGACGGTTTCATTCCCATTTGCAAAAACTGGCTCTTTTATGACTCATCACTTTGGAACGCGCGAGCAGCTTGCAGCTCAAACGCTGGTCAACCTGGCGCTGGCAGAGGACCTTGGCTATGAATCAGGCCAAATGCCTGATAGCCCGCAGGAACTGCTGGCCCGCGACCTGACCTGCGCCGCGTTGATCGATTCGCAAATAACCGGGGTGGTGGAAGTGGTTGCCAGGCAGCCCGGCGTTCTGGCGGGAGTAGGAATCGGCGAGATCGTCTTTCAGTCCCTTTCTCCAGAAATTCGCTGGAAACCTCATCTACAGGACGGATCGCAACTGGAAGCGGGATCGGTCATCGCCACTGCAACAGGTCCGCTGGCAGCCCTGCTGGTGGGCGAACGGACCATGCTCAACTTCATGTCGCGACTCTCTGGCATTGCCAGCCTCACGCAGCGTTACGTGCTGGCTGTTTCAGGAACCAATGCCCGAGTTCTTGATACTCGTAAGACACTTCCCGGTTATCGCCTTTTGGAGAAGTACGCCGTGACTTGCGGCGGTGGGCACAATCATCGTTTAGGGCTATATGATGGCGTCCTGATCAAAGACAACCACCTCGCAGCATGGACGCGCGGAGCGTCAATCGCCGCAGCCATTGCCGCAGCCCGTCAGCATCACGGACCAGAGATCCCGATCGAAGTAGAGGTCGACACCTTGGATCAACTTCGTGACGCCATCTCCGGGAATCCAGAGATTGTGCTGCTCGATAACATGACGGTTGACATGCTGCAATCGGCTGTCACGCTCCGCAATTCTTTGGCTCCAAATGTACTCCTTGAAGCCTCTGGCGGGGTCACCCTGCAAACCATCGGCCGGATTGCCCAAACTGGAGTCGAACGAATCAGCGTAGGAGCAATCACCCACTCGGCCATTTCACTCGACTTAGGCTTCGATTGGGTCGAATGCTGAAAAACGGGTACGCGCTGCTTCAATCCAGCAGCAATTCACAATAAGCGATCAGCGAGCATCACTATTGCGAGGGCAACAAACCCTGGATCATTTCCATGGGATCGTCATTGATGATCAATAGCTCGCGCTGCTCGCGGGGACAGAAGCCTTCTTCGATGGCATGATCAATCATTGAAATCAACGGGTCGAAGTATTGGTTAGTATTCAGCATACCAACTGGCTTGGCATGAATTTCAAGTTGCGACCACGTCAGAATCTCAAAGAGTTCATCGAAGGTCCCCAGGCCCCCGGGAAGTGCGATAAACGCATCTGCTTCAGCCGCCATCAGGGCTTTTCGCTCGTGCATTGTGGCAACGACTTCGAGTCGGGTCAGTCGTGGATGAGCAATCTCTGTGCGGGCCAATTGCTTGGTAATCACCCCAAGGACATTTCCTCCTTGTGCGAGGACCGCGTCTGCCACAGTTCCCATTAGGCCGACCTGACCTCCACCATAGACAAGGCGAAGGCCCTGATTGGCGAGCACCATTCCCAGCCGGGTAGCAGCAGTGGCGTATTCAGCAGAATGACCACTTCGTGAGCCGCAAAAAACACAAACGCTGCGGGTTGAAGATGGACTCATGATTGGCCGACCGACTCGCTTCTTAGAATAGACGGTTGGGGGACCGAATTCTTCATCTATAAATGAAAACAACTCCGGGGTAAGCCGGAGTTGTTAAGTAAGCTGCTGACCGTTCTCTCTAACTAGGAACTGGTTTTCGCGGCCGCCGTAGCCTGGGCCTTGTTGAACAGCTTGGTCAAACGGGACTTATCCCGTGACGCCTTGTTCTTGTGGATCAAATGCCGTGATGCAGCCTGATCGATTTTTCGAATGGCCAAACGCAGTTGTTCAGCAGCCGATTCCATCGGGGTTTGAGCGCTGGAGACACTCACTGCCAGCAAGCGGATCTTCTTGACGGTCGTTCGCAAAGTTGATCGCTGAACTCGGTTGCGAACGCGACGGCGTTCCATTTTGCGAAGAGCACGGCGGGCACTGTCAGTATTCGGCATGAGACTCGACCAAAGGTTGTGTCAGATAACTTTTTGATTTGCGGCGGCCAGTTCCGCCGGGCCGCTCAGTGTAGCGCACTATGAAAACAATTGCTAGCGAACGCCAAGTAGTGCGGGCCTGAGAAAATGATGATGTTCTCCGTGTGCCATAACTCGTTGCACTAGAGTGACTTTGGGCCGTTGGGAAAGGCAGACTTTTCCGAAACTAGCGGATGAATCCTTGTGAAGGGGTGGCGAGCCCTTGACTGCACTGCGGGGGGGAATGTCCAAAGTTCGCTGCCGGGTTTTGTCAAAATAGAAATGCTGTAAGGCATTTACCTAGTAAACAGTTACGTCAGTCTCGTTTCTACCTCGCCCGGACAGATTCCGTGCAGATCGCTCACCAGATCGAACGGTCCATCTGGCGTTTTAGCGGTAAGTTGGGCAAGGGGTGCGGGTAGGTCACTTCGCGGAAGTATAGCCGGGATTACTCATGTCGGGTGGCTAGGCTTTGAAGCAGCAAGATGCCTCGCCCTCCGCTCGTGCGGATTACTCAGCCCAGGATAAATGATTTGTTTTCTGATGATCGTCGCCCGATGCACAAAAACGGGGTGTTCCTGAAAGTCCTGTTACAAGTCTCTAACCTGATGGAAGTTATGTCAATTAGCGTCAGCGACTTTAATGGCAAGGAATTAGGTAGCCCCCCCCGTTCAATTGCCCATAATGAACCAGATTCAGGCTGCGACTGTCATTATTCTCGGTAGAACAGGCCCGGCCTCGATTCAGGTATGGTCAGGTGAGGCTGTCTACGCCATGTGTTGTAAAGATATTCAGTGTATATGGTTGTGGATGATTCGCTAGTTCAAACCGAGAGCCGGGTTGCACCGGATACCCAGGCGGGCTCTCTCTGCAGTGATGGGGTGACCCAACCTGGATAGGCTGATCGGCCCGGACCCGATGCCTCGCTAAACCCCCCGGCCCGGCTTGAAGTGTCTTGGCGAGCTGCTATATTTCGCGTCCCCAATTTTCGACAACCTGACTTGGGCGAACGTGTTACAAACACGCGTTAGAATCAGGCAATTCGATCGGCTAGCGTAGCTCAACGGTAGAGTTCCTGTTTTGTAAACAGGCGGTTGTGGGTTCGAATCCCTCCGCTAGCTCTGTGCGAGAGAAATAGCAAACGGAAGCTGATCGGATAGCGAACAGCGCTGACGCGGCGACTGGTCTGCAGCGGGTTGACGACAAAGCAGGTTGACGACAAAAAAGGGCGGAATTCCCGAGCGGTCAAAGGGGCCAGACTGTAAATCTGGTGGCTATGCCTTCACAGGTTCGAATCCTGTTTCCGCCAATGGTTTAACGAGCGATTTCAAGTCGGATAAGTCCGTCATTACTGGCCTGACCAGTGATTGCGGGCGTAGCTCAATGGTAGAGCTCCAGCCTTCCAAGCTGGTGGTGTGGGTTCGATTCCCATCGCCCGCTTTCGACTTGAGAGATGACGGTTTTGTTGATTTCCTTCGGTGGTTTGTGCTTCTGAAGACTTCTGAATTATCAGCCCCCAAATACGTTGATGTGTGGCTGCGGGTGGTTGACAATTTCGATGTGACTGCTCATCCTTTGGCGTTGGCCGAGGCGTGAGCCATTGTTTGCTGCTGTAGCTCAGTGGTAGAGCGCGTCCTTGGTAAGGACGAGGTCGAGGGTTCAAGTCCCCCCAGTAGCTTCCGCGTGCCAAAAGCTCGGTTGTTTTGAGGCGACTCAAGACGCTGGATTCGGTACGGTAGGATTTTGTTTTTTGGTGGTTTGGTTTTCGCGCGTGGCGGAACAGCCAAGAAGATCAGGGCCGCGACAAGCGGTGTTTTTTATTTGTAGCACAGAGGTGTTGGAGCAATGGCTAAGGAAGTCTTTCAGCGTACAAAGCCGCACGTGAACGTCGGAACGATTGGTCACATCGACCATGGAAAGACCACCACCACGGCTGCAATCCTGGCGGTCCAAACAGCGAAAGGGATGGCAAAGTTCAAGAGCTATGCCGACATCGCTAAGGGTGGTACCGTTCGCGACGAAACCAAGACGGTGACCATCGCCGTTTCGCACGTCGAATACGAAACCGAGAAGCGTCACTACGCTCACATCGATTGCCCGGGTCACGCTGATTATATTAAGAACATGATCACCGGGGCCGCTCAGATGGACGGCGCCATCCTTGTGGTTTCGGCAGCCGACGGCCCGATGCCACAAACCCGCGAGCACATCCTTCTTGCTCGTCAGGTTGACGTGCCAGCTCTGGTTGTGTTCCTTAATAAGTGCGATCTTGTTGACGACGAAGAATTGCTCGAACTGGTCGAAATGGAAGTTCGTGAGCTTCTCGCCAAGTATGAATTCCCAGGGGACGACATTCCTGTTGTTCGTGGAAATGCGAAGGGTGCTCTCGATAACCCAGCCGATCCTAAGTTCAACAAGTGCATTGGTGACTTGATGGACGCGCTGGACAGCTATGTCCCAGAGCCAGCCCGTGAAGTCGACAAGCCGATGGTCATGGCCATTGAAGACGTCTTCTCGATCGAAGGCCGCGGAACTGTGGTTACCGGTCGTATCGAGCAGGGTGTTCTGAAGGTTGGTGATAAGGTCCAGCTACTGGGCCTTGCCGACACGATGGAAACCGTTTGCACCGGCGTTGAAATGTTTAACAAGACCCTCGATCAGGCGATGGCTGGCGACAACTGCGGTGTTCTCCTTCGCGGTATCAAGAAGGAAGACGTAAAGCGTGGTCAGGTGCTGGCAAAGCCCGGCTCGATCACTCCTCACTCGAAGTTTGAAGCTCAGATTTATGTGTTGAGCAAAGAAGAAGGTGGTCGTCATACCCCGTTCTTCAGCGGCTATCGTCCTCAGTTCTACTTCCGCACAACTGACGTGACTGGCGCTGCCAAGTTGTTGGGTGGTGCTGAAATGTGCATGCCTGGCGATAACGTCACGGTGGAAGTCGAACTTGGCAAGAAGATCGCGATGACCGAAAACGTACGGTTTGCTATCCGTGAAGGTGGCAAGACTGTCGGTTCGGGCGTTGTGACCAAGATTCTTGAGTAGTTCGCAGTGTGATCGTGGTGTTTGAGCAGGTGATTTTGCCTGCTCGAGCCGATGGAAACGCCACCATCACTCATAGAGAGTAATGTGTCGGCCGTGAGCAGTTCAGCTGCGGCAAAAAGTCAATAAGTGCAGCTCCCGGTTGTTTCGAGCGGGGGCTGCACTTGTCTTTCATGTGAGTCTGCTTGATCTGCGTTGGCCGCAGCTCGATGCAGTATGAATAGACCGGTGTAAATCGATTAGGGCGGTTGGTTTTTAGCGTCGGACAATCAGATCATGGCACGCGAGTACGTTTGGTTGGAATGCACAGAGACCGGTCTTCGGAACTATCGAGTGATCAAAGAAACTCGAGGGACTGAACGGCTGGAGCTGAAGAAATATTGCCCGAAGTTGCGGAAGCATACGCTCCACAAGGAATCTCGAAAGAAGTAGTCAAATCGCTCTGCAGTTGTTCAGAAGAGCGAGTTCTACGGGCGTAGCTCAATTGGCAGAGCAGCGGATTCCAAATCCGCAGGTTGGGGGTTCGAGTCCCTCCGCCCGTGCTGTTTTGTGAAGGGCCGCTTCCTGGCTGGCTGCGAGATGGTCGGAACAGGACTCGCGAGAATTTGATCTGCGAGGTCAGGCCGTGATTTGCCTTCTGGTGTGTGCTCTTCTGTAATCTGGTTGACGTCACTTCGTTTCGTCTGTTTCTTTACGTGTTTCATCCTGAAATTGACGAGCAGTCTATTGATCGCTTAGCTCTGGCGAAGCGTGGGAAATACTTGGATGGCGAGAGCTGAGCGACTGAGTTTATTGGGTTCGATCGTATCGGCCGAACTCTACAAACGAAATCAGGGGCGGCTTGTCCGGCTGCTGACTGGGCTGGCATTGGCAACGGCGGTGGTTCTCGGCTGTTGGACGGCCTCGCTGAGAATCTTCGGTGACTATTCGCAGCCAATTCGAGTTGGCGTACCGGTAGGAATAGCAGCCGTTGGTTTGTGGTTGTCGTTTCGGGCGATTCATCTCCCCGCATTCGCCGACTTTCTGATTGATGTGGAAGGGGAGATGGTCAAGGTGAGCTGGACCGGCCGGTCTGAGCTGTACCGGGCGACGGTCGTGGTTGTTTCCTGCATGGCCAGCCTTAGTCTGGTGTTGTTTCTGTACGATATTCTCTGGCAGTACATCCTGGGGGCAATTGGAGTGCTTCGCATTTAGTTGGCCCCTAGTCGACGCGGAAGTTCAGCCGATGCGACAAGTTCCGCTTGCTTAAAGCGGCTGCCGCCCGCCAGAGATTTTGCCAGAAGACTCTGTGGCAAAACGCCTTCTGACGACAGCTGGCGAATACCAACTGGGCTATCTGCGGAGCCAAAATCGGGTTGTTAATGCAATCATCGTGTTTGCAAGACGAGTTTTTTCGGTAGTCGATTGATTTTTCAGGCCAAACGCAAAATAATCCAGATTTCCCCCGCCGCGGTTCGCTGCTGAATGCAGTCCTTGGCAGGGAACGAGAAGAGCAGCATGACCGATGTTCCCGCGACGACCTCTGAAACGAATGCCACAGAGAAGCTGTGGTACGTTTTGAAGGTTCAGAGCAACCGAGAAAAGTCGATTCGCGAGTCGCTCTTGCGGCGGATTCGCCAGGAGGGTTTGGAAGAGTTCTTTGGTGACATCGTCATTCCGGTTGAAAAGATCGTCGACACCAAATCTGGCAAAAAGAAGGTCATCGAGCAAAAGCTCTATCCTGGCTATCTGATGGTGCAGATGGTCTTGAATGATGACTCCTGGTACTTGGTGAGAACAACGGGTGGCGTCGGGGATTTTACTGGGGCGGGAGGCAAACCTCTTCCAATGCCTCAGAATGAAATCGATCGAATGCTGCGGGTTGGTGAAGACAACAAGCCTGAGGTGACGGCACCTCGACTAAAGGTCGAATTCACCACTGGCGAACAAGTGAAGATTAAAGAGGGGACCTTCGCCGATTTCGAAGGGCCTGTCGATTCAGTTGACGAGACCAACGGTAAGGTGACGGTTCTGGTAGAAATCTTCGGACGCTCGACCCCTGTCGAGCTTGAGTACTGGCAGGTCGAACGGGTTTAGTCGGTATGCGAGGTAGGTTGCCCGTGCCGCGGAAGTTGTAGTTGGTGTTGGGCGGCGAGTGATATTTGAAGTTGAACGCTCAAGTTTTGAATAAACGCCTGATTAGGCGATAAGAGTTTTGGAATGGCAAAAAAAGAAGCGAAGATCAAGGCCCAAGTGAAAGTCCAGATCGCTGGGGGGAAGGCTACGCCTGCTCCACCAGTTGGTACGGCTCTTGGACCTCACGGGGTTAATATCGGGCAGTTCGTCAGTCAGTTCAACGAGAAGACTCGTGATCTGAATGGCATGATCGTGCCCGTGGTTATCACGATTTTCGAAGATCGTAGCTTTACCTTCATTTTGAAGAGTCCTCCGGCTTCGGTGTTGCTGAAGCAGGCTGCTCAGATTGCCAAAGGGGCGAGCAGTCATAAGTCGGAGAAGGTTGGTTCGGTCACCAGGGCTCAGTGTGCTGAAATTGCCAAGGTGAAGATGGCTGACTTGAATGCCTCTGATCTTGATGCTGCATCGCGAATTATTGCTGGGACGGCCCGCAGTATCGGCTTGGAAGTTGTTGATTAGTTGTTGGCTGCTTGGGTGAGTTGTGCGGCGGTCGTCGGTTCTTGTTTGTGGATGTTGAGAGCTAATCATGCGTCAGTCGAAGCGGATGCGTCATCTTACTAGCGAAGCGGCCAAGGTTGGCGTGGTTGAGCTTCCAGCTGCAGTGGCGGCGCTCAAGTCGTTTGAAGCTGGTCTCCCCAAGACGATCAAGCCCTGCAAGTTCGATCAGACCGTTGCCCTTTCGGTGAGGTTGGGTGTTGATCCTCGCCAGGCTGACCAGATTGTTCGTGGCTCGATCGTTCTTCCTCACGGGATTGGTAAGGCCAAGCGGGTTCTGGTGTTTGCCCAGGGTGACAATGTGGCTATTGCCCAGCAGGCTGGGGCCGAGTTCGTCGGTGGCAAGGAGCTTGCAGACAAGATCAAGGAAGGCTGGGTCGATTTTGATGTGGCGATTGCCACCCCAGACATGATGGGTGTGGTTGGTCCGCTCGGGCGAGTCCTTGGTCCTCGCGGACTGATGCCGTCACCACGAGCTGGAACGGTGACCGCTGATGTGGCTGGAGCCGTCAAGGAATACCGGGCTGGTAAGGTTGAGTTCCGCGTCGACGCTGGTGGCAATGTCCACTGTGTGGTTGGCAAGATCAGCTTCACCGAGCAGCAATTGGTTGAGAACACCGAAGCTTTGTTGAAGTATGTCCGATCTCTGAAGCCTTCGACATCAAAAGGTCAGTACATCCGAAATGTTGTGCTGGCAGCGACTATGAGTCCAGCGGTTTCGGTGGTTGCGATCTAACGATTGGCCGAGAGGCTTCCTGTAGCCGAGCAACGGCTGCCCGGTTGAGCAAAGTGCGGGACCGAAGGGTTTTAGAGTCAGATTTGTTTAGTAGATTTCTCCTCGCTGTTTTGGCGGGAAGTTTGAGCGGGCGATCATGAGCAAACACGTTAAGCAGATGATGATCAACGAAATTCGCTCGCAGATCGGCGATTGCCGCGATCTGTTGGTCGTTGATTCGTCGAAGGTCGAAGCGTTCACCGAGAACAAGTGGCGTTTGGCCCTTCACAAGAAGAAGATTCGGGCGTTGGGCGTCAAGAACGCCGTTGCCCGTCGTGCTTTGGCTGACATTGGGATTACTTCGCTCGATAAGGCGCTCACAGGTGCTTCAACCCTGATTTGGGGTGGTGAAGATATCGTAGCGCTGGCGAAGGAGATTGTTGCGTCGGCTAAGGACGTTAAGAATCTGGCGATCAAGGGTGGGACACTCAGCGGAACGGCGTTGAGCGCCCAGGAAGTTGACGCCTTAAGCAAGAGTCCTGGTAAGAAGGAACTGCTGGGGCAGTTGGTCACGCTGTTTCTATCTCCTGGGGCCCGTTTGGGTGGTGCCTTGTTGGGAGCTGGGGGACGTTTGGCTGGTCAGGTTCAGGCGATTGCAGAAAAGACAGACGATGCAGCGGCGGAGCCTGCTGCGTCATAATGATGTTGGTGTTTCATCGGCGTTTTTCGAAACGTAGACGTGGTTGGTTTGAGTTAGGCCTTTTGGAATTTGCCTGGGTTTGGTTTTGCAGCAGCTCGCTGCTATTTCAGATTGTGGGTTGGTTTCCGGAAAAGGTCTGGTGGTTTAGTTCTGGTTCGCGGCGGCAAGACCGTTGGTATGGGCGTGAATACGCTAAGAAAGGGTTTGAGTTCTCATGGCGACTGCAGAGGCGACGGCATTCGACGCCGCGACACAAGAGTTGGGTGACAAGATCGTTGGTTTGACCCTTCTTCAGGCAAAGGCTTTGGCCGATTACCTGAAGCAAGTTCACGGGATCGAACCAGCGGGTGGTGGTGTGGTCATGGCGGCCGCACCTGGTGCTGGCGGCGGTGCTGCTGCTCCAGCTGTTGAAGAGAAGACCGAATTCGACGTGATCCTGACCGGATTCGGCGATAACAAGATCGGCGTGATTAAGGTCGTGCGAGCCGCGACCGGCCTCGGCCTGAAGGAAGCCAAGGACTTGGTTGAAGGGGTGCCCAAGCCACTCAAGACCGGTCTGTCGAAGGAAGATGCTGCCAAGCTCAAGGCTGAGATTGAAGCCTCGGGTGGTAAGGCTGACGTCAAGTAGTCTAGTTTCGTGTTAGTGCGGGCTTAGTAATTGCGCTCAGTTTCGGGTGGTTAATAGGCCCGCCGCACAGCCAGCCAGTTGTCTCGGTTCGTCGCGGTTGCTAGTTCAATTTGGCCGATTGAATTTGGCAGGATGGCAACTCAAATGCACAATGGTGATGCCTCCAACGGGTGCATCACCTTTTGCGTTTCAGCTGTCACTACGATCTTGGGCAACATGATGCTGGGCGGCAACATGATCCCGGGCGGCAACATGATCCCGGGCAATACGGTTGTTGGTTAGCTGCGACTTTAAGTCGAGTTTGAATGGTCGTCGCTGGTATGGCGTTTTGTCAGCCAGTGGTGATTTGTTTTGATACCGGTAATTGAAAACATCGATCTGCGTAGGCTGGCTCGTCAACCGGCTGCTGCGATCAAAGACGTTCCTAACAGGCTGTCGGATACCGCCTGTTAGTGAGAAACGTTGACTACGTTTCGATGATTTTTGCAATTCATGAAATGGGCTCCTTCTCCTGAAGTTCGTCGGTCTGCCTGATTAGTTCCGGGTAGCCAATGACCTCGGGTTAGGGCGGTCGCCTGATCGTTTTTGTGGCCGATTAGCCAGCATTGTGTGGTGAATGAGTTCCCCCAGATGCTTATTGGTTATTTCGGCTGATAAAGTCGGCAACCGTTACATTCATCCGCAGAGAGACTCGAATGCCAAATCCTTCGACTCGCGTTATTCCTGTAACTGAAACTCGTGTCTTTGGAGAAATCCAGGGCAGCTTTGAGGTTTCAGAGCTCACCAAGATTCAAACCGACTCGTATGCTCGGTTTTTGCAACTGGATAAGGACTCACGCGAGCGGAGTGATAGCGGCTTAGAGTCAATCATGCGAGAGGTCTTTCCCATCGAAAGCTACGATGGGAAGTTTCGCCTCGAATATGTTCGCTACGAACTGGGCAAACCACGTTACACCGAGCTGGAATGCCGCCAGTTGCGGCTGACTTACGGTCGGCCATTCCGCATTTGGCTGCGTCTGGTTAAAGAGCAGCCGCTCGAAGAAGAAGTTTATCTGGGCGACCTGCCAATTATGATTGGCGGGGGCGAGTTCATCATCAACGGGGCTGAGCGCGTCGTTGTGAGCCAGTTGCACCGCTCGCCTGGTGTTGACTTTGTGATCAACTCAGAGCCAGGTGAGAAGAAGTCATTCTCGTGCCGTATCATCCCCGAGCGTGGGAGCTGGATCGAGCTGGTGATCAGCAAGCGCGAAACCATGGGGATTCGCATTGATCAAAGCGGCAAATTCTCGGCCATGACTTTCTTGCGGGCGATGGAGCCAACCTGCAGTTCGAGCGAAGCCTTGTTGCGGTTGTTTTACAAGGTACAGGTCGTCAAGACCAACAAAGATGAAGCGATCGAAGCGTTGTCAGGCAAGTATGCCGCACAAGACATCGTTTACCCCGTTGGCCATGAGCGCTGCGGCGAGATCATCTGTGAATTGGGGCACCAGATCACGAAGCCGTTGGCCGAAGAAATTCGCCAGTCGACTTTGAAGAGTGTTGAAGTCATCGAGAACGTCGACGATACGATGGCGCTCGACAGTATTCTGGAAGATAGCACCAGCTCGCACGAAGATGCGCTGCTACGAATTTACCAGCGTTTGCGTCCCGGTAATCCGCCTCAGCTTGAAAAAGCGGTTGAGCTGTTCAAAGAGAAATTCTTTGACGTGAACCGTTACCGGCTGGGCCGCGTCGGTCGTTTCCGCGTGAACCGCAAATTCCTGCAGGAAGTCTCTGACGCCGAGATGACCCTGAAGTCGGACGACGTGATCAATGCCATTCGGTACATCATCAAGCTGCGGCTCAATGATCCGTCTGCGCATGTGGACGACATCGACAACCTGGGTAATCGCCGTCTGCGCACGATTGACGAGTTGGCTGCTGAAGAAATCCGCAAGGGCTTCCTGAAGCTGCGGCGGACAGTGCAGGAGCGAATGAGTCTCAAGGAAGTGGAGGACATGGCTCCACGTGGGCTGGTTAATCCAAAGAGTGTGTCCGCCGCGATTGATTACTTCTTCGGCCGGGGCGAATTGTCGCAGGTTGTCGATCAGACAAACCCGCTGGCAACACTCACCCACGAACGTCGGCTGAGTGCCTTGGGGCCTGGCGGTCTCAACCGGAAGCGTGCGGGCTTCGAAGTGCGCGACGTTCATATTTCACACTATGGTCGTATCTGCCCGATTGAAACGCCCGAAGGGACAAACATCGGCTTGATTTCCAGCCTGAGCATTTTTGCGAAGGTTGACGATTATGGCTTCTTGATTACCCCATACCGCAAAGTGACGAACTGTCAGATTGCGGAAGATGTCGAGTGGTTGCGGGCTGACGAAGAATCGCGAGTTTACATTGCTCCAGCCGATACGCCGACAGCTGGTGGTCGCCTGCGTGAAGATCGCGTGATGGCCCGCTTCCATAACGACGTGATGTGGATTCCTGCCAAGGATGTTGATTACATCGACGTGTCGGCCTGTCAGATGGTTGGTGTGTCGGCTGGTCTGATTCCGTTCCTGGAACACGACGATGCCAACCGGGCCCTGATGGGTTCGAACATGCAGCGGCAGGCCGTTCCGCTCTTGATTGCTGAGCCTCCACTGGTGGGGACAGGTCTTGAGAGGCCAGTGGCTGAAAACTCGGGGATGGTGCTAAGGGCCGAGAAGGCTGGCAAGATCACGTACGTGGATGCTAACTGGGTCGAGATCGACGGCAAGCGGCATCCACTGCGAAAGTATACTGGCCTGAACGAGCGGACCTGCCTCAATCAGCGTCCGACGGTCAAGGTTGGTCAGAAGGTAAAGAAGGGAGAAATCCTCTGCGACAGTGCCGCGACCGCTCAGGGGGAATTGGCCCTGGGACGAAACGTGCTGGTGGCGTTTATGTCGTGGGAAGGGTTCAACTTCGAAGACGCGATTATTCTGTCTGAGCGTCTGGTGAAAGAAGACGTTTACACCTCGATTCACATCGATGAGTTCGACGTCGAAGTGCGTGAGACCAAGCTGGGTCGGGAAGAATTCACGCGAGACATTCCGAACGTCAGCGAAAAGGCATTGCGTCATCTGGACGACGAAGGGATCGTCCAGATTGGAACGCATGTCGAGCCTGGCGACATTCTGGTTGGTAAGGTTTCGCCGAAGGCCAAGACCGAACTGACACCTGAAGAAAAATTGCTGCACGCCATTTTTGGTCGGGCAGGGGAAGATGTGAAGAACGAGTCGCTTGAGGTGCCAAGTGGTGTCGAAGGGATCGTGATTCATACCGAGAAGTTCTCGCGTAGGATGTCGCTGAGCGAAACCGATCGCAAGAAATTCGAAGCAGACCTGAAGAAGGCCGAAGACACGGGGGCCGAAGCCATCGCTGAAGCCTTCAAGAAGTTCCTGGGCGAGTTTGAGTCAGTCCTTGAGAAGAAACTGACTGACGATGACGGCCGGGAAGTTCGGAAGATCGACGATGTGAAGCAACTGGCTGCCTATGCTGAGCAGTTCCATAACAAGTTTGACGCACTCGACCTGCGTAGCCCGCAGAAGAAGGCGGAATGTAAGAAGGTCATTAAGGAGCATTGGCCTCAGGTTGAAGAGGCCGTCGATCAACGTGATCGCGTGTTGAACACGATGAAGCGTGGCGATGAGTTGCCAAGCGGCGTGTTGCAAATGGTGAAGGTTTATGTTGCCCAGAAGCGTCAGATTTCTGTCGGCGACAAGATGGCGGGTCGCCACGGGAACAAAGGGGTGATTTCGAAGGTGTTGCCAGTTGAGGATATGCCATTCCTCGAAGATGGAACTCCAGTTGACATCATTCTGAACCCGCTGGGGGTTCCCAGCCGTATGAATGTGGGTCAGATTCTTGAGACCCACCTTGGCTGGGCCGCAGGGAAGTTGGGTTTCCGAGCAAAGTGCCCAGTGTTTGATGGCTTGCCCGAAGAAGAAATTCGAGAACTGCTCAAACAGGCTGGTCTGCCAGAAGATGGTAAGGCCCAGTTGTTTGATGGTCGAACGGGTGATGCATTCGAGCAGAAGACCACGGTGGGCTTCATTTACATGCTGAAGCTGCACCACCTGGTTGAAGACAAGGTTCACGCCCGGGCTACTGGTCCATACTCGCTCATTACGCAGCAGCCATTGGGTGGTAAAGCCCGCTTTGGTGGTCAGCGGTTTGGGGAAATGGAAGTGTGGGCTCTGGAAGCCTACGGGGCGGCCTACATTCTGCAGGAACTTCTCACCGTCAAGAGTGACGATGTGGAAGGCCGGACGAAGATCTACGAATCGATGGTCAAGGGTGAGAACACGCTGGAAGCAGGGACGCCTGCCAGCTTCGAGGTTCTTAACAACGAAATTCGTGGTCTGTGTCTGAACATGCAGCTCGAAAAGAGTGTGGTGTGAAGCGGGTGATTGATGAGTAGCCCGGCTGACAGTGAAAACGATGTCAGCCTGGCCAACTCAGTCAGTCAGATCGGCCGATGAGCTGGCGTCTTATCGGTGACCTTGCAAACAAGTCTGTTTTCAATAACCAGTCGAGTGTGTGTTGCTCGACTGATGCTGAATCCAACCCAGACGATTATTCCGGTGCGGTCGAGTGGCCGGTGCAAATGTATTAATGGGGCGGTTTTCGAGTCTTCCTTGCGGTCTTTGGTGCTGTGGGCAAATGACCTGTTGGTCAATTGCGAAAAACCAAACGAGGAGCTTCTGAATGAGTACAAGCGAAACCAGTTACGATCGCGTCAACGAGTATTCGGCGATCAAGATCAGCCTCGCGAGCCCGAACGATATTCGCAGTTGGTCGTTCGGCGAAGTGAAGAAGCCCGAGACGATCAACTACCGTACCTATCGCCCTGAGCGCGACGGGTTGTTCTGCGAGCGAATTTTTGGTCCGGAAAAGGACTGGGAATGCGCCTGCGGTAAGTATCGCGGGATGAAGTACAAGGGGATGATTTGCGATCGCTGCGGTGTGAAGGTGACACACAGCCGCGTCCGTCGCAAGCGGATGGGTCATATCGAGCTCGCAGCGCCAGTGGTTCACATCTGGTTCTTTAAGTCGATGCCCAGCCGGCTGGGTGCGCTGCTCAACCTCAAGACAACTTCGCTGGAAAAGGTGATTTACTTCCAGGACTACGTGGTGATTGATCCGGGCGATACTCCGCTGCGGGCTGGCCAGTTGTTGACCGAAGAAGAATGTCGCCAGGCAAAGCAGAAGTATGGCGAAGGGACGTTCGATGCCGACATGGGGGCAGAGGCGGTCAAGCGCCTATTGGCGACTCTGAACCTGGTTGAGTTGAGCGCTCAGTTACGGGTTGAGCTGAAGAAGACTACCAGTCAGCAGAAAAAGAAGGATCTGATCAAGCGATTGAAGATCTCGGAAGCGCTGCGCGATAGCGAAAACCGTCCTGAATGGATGGTGCTTGAATGCGTGCCGGTGATTCCCCCCGATTTGCGACCATTGGTGCTGCTCGATAGTGGCAGCTTTGCGACTAGCGACCTGAACGACCTCTATCGTCGAATCATCAACCGAAACAACCGGCTCAAGAAGCTGGTTGACCTTAACGCACCTGAGGTGATTGTCCGTAACGAAAAGCGGATGTTGCAGCAGTCGGTCGATGCGCTGTTTGATAACAACCGTTGTAAGCGGCCTGTGCTGGGGTCTTCGAACCGCCCCCTGAAGTCGCTAACCGACATGATCAAGGGGAAGCAGGGCCGGTTCCGCGAGAACCTGCTTGGCAAGCGTGTCGATTACTCGGCACGTAGCGTGATCGTCGTGGGGCCAGACCTGCTTCTGCATCAATGCGGTCTGCCCAAGAAGATTGCCCTCGAGCTTTACCAGCCGTTTATTATTCGGCGGCTCAAGGATTTGGGTCATGCCGACACGATTAAAAGCGCCAAGCGGATGCTTGAGCGGCGCGACGATGAGGTGTGGGATATTCTGGAAGAAGTGATTCGCAACCACCCGGTGCTGTTGAATCGTGCTCCAACTTTGCACCGAATGGGGATTCAGGCGTTTGAGCCAACGCTGGTGGAAGGGAACGCCATTCGCGTTCATCCGCTGGTATGTAAGGGCTTCA
>JAIXVG010000191.1 GCA_027483145.1 Planctomyces sp. | reverse complement strand
GAGAGGGGGGAGTTGCCCAATAGAGTTCAACCGGCCGGGATGCTGGCCTTGACCTGGCGGGCAAGACGTTGAATTCATTGAGGGGGCGAAACTGCGGCTTTCACTCGCGAAAGCTGCTTGAAGCCAGTTGGGCGATCGCCGATATGGCCGGGGTGCTACATTTTAGAAACGTGAAACACTAACTCTCGGCACCACGCTTGCGTCAAAGGTTTACGTGAAGCGTCTGCAGAACTGCTGCCCGCCTGCACTAGAAGTGGTTTCAGAACCCTTTGGCGGAAAAGTCGGGAGAGTGATTTGCCGGGGGAAATCTGCCACCAACCGGGTTTTGAAGCAGTCTCTAAGGTTGTCGCGAGGCGGTTCCGACGGCTGGTCGTGGGAGCTTTGCAGCCAGCTCGCGATTCTGGGCGTCGATTGCATCAATTTCTTTGGCGAGCTTTCGCAAATCGCGTCGTAGTCCATCGATCTCAGCGAGAGCGGCATCACGAACGGCCGCTTCTTCTTCCAGAGCTGCGACTAGTCCCGAGCGATTCTCAGTTGGGAGGGTCGCCGCTTGTGGCAGAAGCTCTGGGTTGCCGATCAGTTCGGCGACACGGAACTTGAGCTGCTCCTCTGACTCTTCAAACATGGCTTCGACATCGGTCAGTCGGCCCTGTCGATCGGCCAATAGCTCATCTGCCTTCAGCAGGAGGAGTTCCAGGTCGGTGAAGCGTTTGACGTAACCATCGGGGACAACAGTTCGCCAGCGCCACTCTCCACCTTTCCAGCCCGCTAGATCGGGTTTACGGGTTCGCCAGCGTGGCTTTAGAAGAGCCTGTCGCTCGCGGACACCTGTGATTTCAAAGACACCGCGGTAGATAGAAGAGCCGTCTGGCTGCATCTCAAAGCCGTACAGCCACTGCTTTTCTTTCAGGCCGACTTCGGTCCCCAACTCAATCGTGACTTTGCCTTCCGCTGCAGCAGTGATGGCGGTGTTGATTTTGTTGAAAGTCAGGTTCCAGGGGGCGAGGGTCCGAGCTAATTCGGCCCGAGTCACATCGAGCTGTCCCTGAAGCTTTTCTTTCTCGCCAATGACTCGCTCGTAATCGGCGGTCAGCTTGGTTGCTTTGCGAGTCCAGCCGTTCCGCACCTGAATCAACTTGGCCGTCAGGACGGGAGCTGCCAGTCCGGCAATGATCGTCAACGCTGCGAGGATTTTGCCGGAGATATGCATGTCGGAGAATCTCGGAGTGATCGGCGGCGAACTACTAAGGAAGAGCGTTACAGGCTAATAGATGCAGCAGTGTCGTTAGGCCAGTTTCAATATAAACACCAGACGCAACGACCCACGGGAGGGCTATCGTCCGAGTGGCCGGGTTCCGATCAATCGATTGTGCCCCCGTGGCAGCATCGGCAGATCGCGCGCACTCATAACGGAAACTTTGACGAATCCACAGGTTATGCTAGGGCGTACCGACCATTGTCGTCAAGAAAATTCGGGTTCGCGACAGTTCGTTCGAAAGGTTAGGTTGAGGCTGGCAGACGTCGGGCCGATTTCCGACGTGGAGCAGTCGATCAAATCGTTACAGCCTGATCAGTGGGTCGCTGTAGGTACTCGTTGGCCTGTTTCGCCTGTCGCGCAATTTTGGGTTGGTGGGGTTATACTGGCGAGGTGGGGCGGGAATGGGACACCCAACCGGTACAACTGATGAACGACTGAGGAGGTACACCGATGGCCAGCAAAAAGAATCGAATGACCCGGGAGAATCTGCCTGCCGGTGAGGTTTTGTGCAGTTATTGCCCGGCTCGATGCTGCCGGTATTTCGCACTTCCCATTGATGCGCCGACCACCTGGGCCGACTATGGCAACATGAGATGGTACATCATGCATGGGCGGACCGCCATTTTTGTCGATGGCGATACTTGGTTTCTGATGGTGTACGGCGACTGCGAAAACCTGATGCCCGATAATCGGTGTGGCATCTATCTCACTCGTCCGCAGATTTGTCGCGACTACACCACCGATAACTGCGAGTACGACAATGACGGGGTGTACGACAAGTTTTTTGAGTCAGCCGATCAGCTTTGGGAATATGCAGCCGCGACGTTACCACCACGGAAACGGCCCAAAACCAAGCGTGGGGAACTGCCGGTTTTGAATTAGCCGACGCCTCCCAAGTTGTGCGGTGGTATCAACTGAAACTACACGGCGACTAGTGCGGCGCTTTCGATCAGGCGGCCAAATGTTCGATCAAGGTACGGGGGCAAGATTGGTAGTCGACGCGTTTTCCAAGCCAAGAACCCGACTGCTGACGCAGTCGGCTTGCCGGGATTTAATGACTGATTCGTAATCGCTTCGGTTCGACTTGTATTCTTCGGCTGGTCGAAACGATTTCTTCTACCACTTGGCGTAATCGCCAAACGGTTTCGTTGATTTCCCTGAAAGGTCAGAGTTCTTTGTCAGACAAATTGATCACTCCCCAGGTTCTGAAGGGATTTCGCGATTACCTGCCCGATGCGATGATGGCTCGCGAGCGGATCATGGAGACTGCTCGCCGCGTCTATCGCAGCTATGGCTTCAGCCCGATCGATACTCCCTCGCTCGAATACACCGAGATACTGTTAGGGAAGGGTGGGGATGAAACCGACAAGCAGATGTTTCGTTTCACCGATAATGGCAATCGCGATGTGTCGATGCGGTTCGACTTGACGATTCCGTTGGCTCGATTTGCGGCTCAGCATCTCCACGAAATTGGGACCCCTTTCAAACGATATCACTTGGCCAATGTGTGGCGGGGGGAGAATACTCAGCGGGGGCGCTATCGCGAGTTCATGCAGTGCGATTTCGACACCATTGGTACTGAGTCGAACGCGTCGGACATCGAAACGCTGCTTGTCATTTATGACTTACTCAAGGCGATTGGCTTCGATGACTTCACCATTCGCGTTAACAACCGGTTGGTCTTGAATGGCGTGCTGGCTCAGCTTGGGATTCAGGATAAGTCTGTTGGGGTGTTGCGCGTCATCGACAAGCTTCCTAAGGTAGGGGAAGCAGTGGTCCTTGATGAACTGGTCTCGAAGGTGGGTCTCGCACAGACCGAAGCAAGCCAGATTTTAGCCCTCCTGGGAGACGGAGTGACCCTCGACTCGCTGGAGCAATCGCTGCAGGGGAACGAAACCGCCATGCGGGGCGTTAGCAACCTGCGACAGCTCTTTGCGACGGTCAAACAGGCGGGGCTTCCCGATAGCGCGGTGCAGCTTGATATTCGTATTGCGCGGGGCCTCGACTATTACACCGGTACCATTTACGAAACGTTTTTGGGAGCCATGCCCACGATTGGGAGTATTTGCTCTGGAGGGCGGTACGATAACCTGGCGGGGCTGTTCACTAAAGAAAAGCTGCCTGGAGTGGGTGCCAGTCTGGGGCTGGACCGCCTATTGGCTGCGATGGAAGACCTGGGCCTCGTTGATAAAGCGAGTACCCCGGCAGTGGTATTCATTCCTCTGTTCGATGAAGCCTATCTGGCCAGCTATGTGGCCTTGGGACGTCGGCTGCGGAAAGCCGGCTTCTCAACGGAAGTTTTCCCCGAAAGCAAAAAGTTGGGCAAGCAGTTGCAGTACGCCGATCGAAAAGGCTTCCGCGTGGCGGTGATTGCTGGCGGCGACGAGTTTCAAGAGCATCGCTGGCAACTGAAAGACCTGAAGAACGGAACGAAGCACGATGTAGTAGATGCTCAGTTAGAATCGGCCTTGGGAGAGTTGTTGGCTGCGAAGTCGTAAACGTGACTGCTGTTGTTGTTGCAAACCGTTGATAGTCTTCGAGAGCGGCCGCCTGTTTGCGAATGGATTCCTGAAGTGACGTACGTCCCATTCTCGTCTGGTGCCAGCCGATTCCCTGGCCAGGGAGCGGGTTCAAAACCAAAACCTGCCAGCCCCGCGTCGGTAGCAGGAAGTATGGTCAATCTGGCCGACCTTAATTCCGGCCAGCGTGAGGCGGTCTCAACTCTTGCGGGACCACTATTGGTGCTCGCGGGGGCGGGTACTGGGAAGACTCGTGTGATTACAGTTCGCATGGCAGAACTGATCAAGCATGGTGTTTCGGCTGATCGAATTCTGTCGGTGACCTTCACTAATAAAGCAGCCCGCGAAATGCAGGAGCGGATGCAGTCGCTATTGGGGCGGCGCCTCAAAGAGAAGCCGGTCATCTCAACTTTTCACTCGTACTGCGTGGGGGTATTACGCCAGGAGATTGCGGCCCTTGGCTATCCCAGCCACTTCGTGATTTACGATCGGGGCGATCAAGAGTCGGCAGCCCGCCGTGCCTTACGCGATGTTAAGGTTCCTGAGACATCGCTGAAGCCGGCTGACCTCGTTAACCGCGTCAGTCGCTGGAAATCGTCGGGCGTTGGACCGCAAGAAGCTCGCGAGCATGTGGAAGACGACCGAGACTTTTTGGCGGCGAGTGCGTATCGGAAGTATCAGACTCAATTGAAGGCTGCCGGAGCAGTCGATTTTGACGATCTGCTCCTGCTAACGGCCAAGCTATTCGCAGAGTCGCCCGAGGTTCTAAAGCGTCAGCAGGAGCGCTTCGATCATGTTCAAATTGACGAGTATCAGGATACGAACGAGCTGCAGTTTCGCCTCATTCATGGCCTTGTCATGGGCCATCGCAATTTGTGCGTAGTGGGGGACGATGATCAATCGATTTACGGCTGGCGTGGTGCAGAGATCAAGCACATTCTTGGGTTTTCGCGTCACTTCCCCGAAGCAAAGGTCGTTCGACTGGAAGAAAACTATCGCTGTACGGAATCTATTTTGACCTTGGCGAATCAACTGGTGGCCCATAACCGGGGGCGACACAAGAAGAAACTGGTTGCACATAAGTCGGGGATGGCAGTCGCCTTCAAAGAGTATGCCGATGAGTTGACCGAAGCAGAGTCGGTCGTAAGAGAAATCCGCTTTCTGGTGACTCAGAAGCAAGTTCCCCCGAGCGATATCGCGATTCTCTTTCGAACGAACGAACAGCCCCGATTGTTTGAGTCGGAGTTATTGCGGCAACAGGTGCGTTATCACCTGGAAGGGGCACAGTCGTTTTTTGATCGCCGCGAAGTGAAGGATATGCAGGCCTACTGTCGCGCGGTCCTCAACTCGGGTGACGAAATCTCGCTGTTGCGCATCATCCATAAGCCTCCGCGTGGGATTGGGGTCACTTCGATCGCTAAGGTCGTTGACAGCGCGGCAAAAGGGGGAGAATCATTCTGGCAAGCTTTACCCAAGCTGGCGGCCAGCGGCGGCCTGCCCCCTAAAACTAGTGAAGCGGCCCTGAGATTTCGCGATCAACTTGTGAGCCTTCGCAAGGCTTTGTTTGCGGGGGGAATGCGACTATCGGACTGGATGCGAAAGCTGATTCAAGAGGTCAATTACGAAGCCGAGATTGATCGCGAGAATGCGAATCCGGAACAGCGTGAACTGCGGCTAACGATCTTGGGCGAGTTTATCAGCTCAGTCGAACAGTACGAGGCCCGCTCTGCAAAGCCGACGTTGGCTGAATTCTTAACAGAAACAGCCCTGGCCCCACATGACCAGTTCGAACGGGAAATCGACAATAGCTGCGTGCGAATGATGACATTGCACAGTGCTAAAGGCCTCGAGTTTCCCCGAGTCTATCTGGTTGGTATGGAAGAGGGGATTCTTCCTCACAAGCGTTCCATTGATGATGAATCGCCGACAGCGATCGAAGAAGAACGACGGCTATGCTATGTGGGGATCACCCGAGCCAGGGACTGCTTAACGCTG
>JAIXVG010000152.1 GCA_027483145.1 Planctomyces sp. | reverse complement strand
CATCTGCGTGCTACCATCGGGCGGATTGGTGAAGTCTGTCATCGTGGAGAAATTGATGACGTAGGCCTTATGGGCGACCTGCCCCAGGGAATTGAGTTGAGTGAGCTGGCCCCAGTTATCGGTCCCGGCCTGAGGTTCACTAATCACGCGGCCACAGCAAGTGGGATAGGATTTGTTCCAGACGTTACCCCGGAAGTCGGTGCGGCTGGTTTGGCGACCCAACAGGTCGTAAGTGAAGCTTTCAGTGGCCGCTGCCGGGCTACCAGCCCCTTCGGTACGCTGGAGGAGCAAATTGCGGTTGGTGTAGGACATGGTGGTGCGGGCTTTGAGAGACCCATTGGTATCGGCCGCATCGAAGTAGCGGGGAGTGCGGACTTCAACCACGTTCGAGGCCAGGTCGTACAAGGTCTCTGTCTTGGCGGCGACAGCCGGAACGTTATTGGCGACGATGACTATGGTTTGCCGCCCCCTCTCGTCATAAGTGTAAACCGTGTCGTTCCCGAGCGGGTCAGTCACCTTTTGCGTCGTCCCGTCGGCGTTGTAGACGTAGTCGGTAATCAGGATAGTGGGATTGGCCGTATTGGCCGCAGGGCGAGTGGCCGCCCCGACTGCCGCGAAGTTCGCATAGGTGACTGATGGAATTGTCGCCTGAATGGTTCGGGTCAGCCTGCCGTCTACGCTGTCGTAGTTATAGAAAGTTTTTCGCCCGTGAGAGTCGGTCGTGCTAAACAGCCGATTGTTGACATAGGTGCTGCCACTATTCTGCGAAGTCCCCGCAGCGGGCTTGACGGTCGTGCCGACAACCCGGTGGCGATAGTCGTAGGTGTACGTGGTTGTTTCACCGAGTCGAGTGTGGGTTTCGACTTTGTCGGTGCCATTCAGGTAAGTAAAAGTTTCTTCGTCCTTGATGGCCGGACTAGTAATCAGGGTTTCAACGCCAGCCGCATCCATTGTGGCATAGGCCAGAATCTTCTTGATAAGCCGACCGGACAGGTCGTACTCGAGCTTGGTCACAATGTTTTGGCGGTCGACTTCCTTAACAAGCAGACCTGCGTCGACTCCTGTTCCGTAGACATACCGCTCGGTCGTATTGTCGGGATAAGTGATCTTGGTGACGCGATTGCGAAGGTCGTATTCGTAAAGGGTGGTTGTGGAGGTTGGAGGGGTGGCCGTCTCGGTGACTGTCACTGAGGTTACCCGGCCGACTCCATCATAGAGATAACTCGTTACAGGCCTTGGTCCACCCGAACTTTCTGCTGGCCCGGTTACCGAGATCAGCCGATGATTAAGGTCGTAAGCAAAATCAGTCTGGTTATCAGCAGGGTTTCCCGCAGCCTGCTGCCGCTGATCGCGATACCACAACATCCTGCCAGGATGCGTACCCGTCGGCGGATCGTAGCCCCATGTCTCTTTGGCATACACGGCAGTCTGGGAATCTGTGCCGTTGCCAGCAAGGTCTGTCAGACCGGTTTCAAGGGCTGTGAGATTCCCGCCAACGTCGTAGGTCATGCGAGTCACGTTGCCAATACGATCACGGTAGCGAATTGGCTGATTAAAGCACCAATCTGGCTGATTAAAGCTTCCGTAAACATACGACTCGGATGAACTGTCTGTATAAGTTTTCTGAGTCGTTCGCAGGGCTAAATCGTAAGTCCGCTGGGTTTTCGTTCCATCAGCCTGCTCGATGAAGATCGGTCTACCCGCTAGCTCTGAATAATGATTCTCTGAAAAATATCCGAAGGGGATGGGATCGTCTACGGAATAGAACCGCTCGAACTTCGTCTCAAGTGCGATCCCGTCGATCTCTTTTGTTGTATCATTCAACGACCAGCCTGGTAGCAGATATGCGTTGAAAGCAGGGCGGGCCGGGAATGTGACGAGTCTCTGACGCCTCATTTTTCCGGCGCCGTCGTAGATATGATTGCCCCGTTCGTAAATGGTGTTGCCGTCTCCATCAACTCCAACAGGGAGGGTGGCCGACATGCTCATGTAGGCCACTTCGTTCGAATTGTTGACTACCATCCGAGCAAGGCTCATGCTTGATGTGCTTAGGTAGTAAAGAGTGTCAATTGCGGTGGCACCAAGAGTCACGTTGATGGTGGAAGTGCTAACCGTCTTCTTGCGATGTGTGCCGGTTGTTGCTGAATCGTCAAAACTGTAAACAACCAAGGCGCTTGTTCCCGGAGCCGGAGCAGGCGCGGTTGTCATCCCAAACGACGACTGGTCAACAACACCGACAACGGATGGTGGCTGGCCAACATTCTTCGTGACCATCTGAAACTGCACGCCACTCAAAAAACCCGCGGTGGTGTATGTGTATTGGCAGGACACGCCATTCACCGCATCACTGTAGCGGGTAACTCGACTGACCAACGGACGCCCCTGGGTGTTGAGCGTGTAGTCGTAAACGAGTTGTGAGCCAGACGGGTCGGTCACTGTATCAAGTCGATAGTAGATTGACCTGTTTGTATTCCATTCTGAAGGGGTATACGGCTGGTAGGTTAAGGTGGTTTTGCGCCCGTTGGCGTACTCAATTGAGAGCAACCTGCCGTAACCGATTGTCGGCCATGCATCAAGGTTAACACCAAAGGTCAACTTGGTTCCGTCCAACTCAGTGAGTACAGCGGTGGTTGCGGCCGAACTAAGGTAAGACACGACGTTGTTCGCCGCATCATAAAATGTCAGGCCTTGATACATGCTGGTTTTAGTCGAAGAATAGGGGTAGGAAATACCTACATAGGTAGAGAAATCGCCGTCCTTCTTTCCGTAAATCGGGTAAGTTCGGTTCGCGTTGAATACGCGAACCCATAGGTTCTCGTCGTCATCCGTGAAGCACTGAAAACTAATATCATAAGCACTGAACACGCCAGGTCCAAAACTCGATTGCTCGGCCACATTACGCAGACGATGGATACGCCGCAGCATGACACCATCAATCTCCGTGGCGGAGAGATCATCAGCCCAGTGAAAATAATTGAGTGTCGAATTCTCGACTTTCGAGAGCGAAAACGAATCGTAACTATGCGCCAAGTCGGGACGGTTAGTCCTTGGCGGATCTGTGAAGGTACTCGACGCGTTTAGAATAGGGAATGATTGAGAGCCATTAGAGTTGATCGAAGGAGCAGGTCCGAATGTGCCTCCGCCGGCACCGCATTGACCGGTTGAGCATGTTGGGGGATCGCCGCCGCCAAGTCCTGGCGGCGGTGGACCTGGAGGGGCAGGAGGCCCGTTCCTACATGTGTCCCCGAAAGTTTTGTAGGAGTTCGTACAACTTTCGGGTGGACTCGTTTTTTGTAGGTCGCTACCGACTAGCAGTGACCCTGTCTGAGCAAGAAGAACTTCACCGAAAGCTCCAAAACACAGAATAGATGCGATCAAAAACTTAAGCGGAAAAGCCTTAGGAATCACGCTTCGATCCTTTGATTTGGTACGGCGGTTACTGTGAAAGAAATCGGGAGATCAAGCCTCGAACTTAGCATCCAGTACTATTCGGCCACATTTGGTTTTTCTGGCCTCGCGGGTTCGCTAACGAACAGACGGAAGTGCAGTTGCCCAGTACAAAGAGGTGAACCTGCCAAAATATTCACTTCAGCAATAACTCCAGTTGTTGCGGTGAACACTGAACGTGCAATTCCTTCATCATCCGCAGCCACAGAAATCGAGCCAAGCTCATTTTCGAACGCGCCTCCATCGAGAGTTACAAAAGTCACCGGGGCGCCAGCGGGTGCACTTACCTTCAATACAATGCTGCGGCCCTGTTCCAAGCGTTGAAACATTGGGCTGGTGGTTTCGATTTGGGATGCCTTGGCCTCCACGCCGGGTCCCTGGAAGACTCTTCCAGGCTCAATCTCATCAAGATACGCTTGACGATCGCGTGCATAGCTTGCTTGGTCGAATGGCCGTGCTTCGACCACAGGACTAAGTCGATATGATAGTTCCGGCTGCGATTGAGCCTCTAGAATCTGTCGTGCTTGACGATTTGTGGTAGGGTCTACCAATGGGAACCGACCGGCGGTCAGTTCCACTTCGACCTTTCCTGTGGTTACAGGCTTCGCCCCTGGCTCCTCAGCTGTTACTTGGTTTAGCTCGTTTGCCACCTGAGCCGTTGCTCTATTGACGGCCATTGCGATGGTGATTCCTGCGGGAACTCCTACGAATAAAAGGCCGACGGCCATCCACCTTAAGCGAGTCACACGTTGTTGCGAAGACATAGTTTTCCTAACTGCGATCGAATCGCATCAAGACAGCAACACTGATTGATTGGACTGGTGATTCAACACCGGCGTTCTCTTAGTGACACCTATGCAGCCTTTCCTGCGTAGGACATCGATTGGTATTGAGTTACGGTACGACCCGTCGCTCAAAACGTCAAACTTTTTCCTTGTGAAGAATGGGTGAAGAATGGCCTCAATAAGTTTCAGAGGCAATGCGATCAATAGCTCTGAATTGCAGACACGCCTTGTCTGTGTCGCAGAACCATTTAAGTTTGATTCGCACCCTATCAATATTGGGCGCTTACGACAGCTCAGAAACCTTGTAGTGAAGACGTTATTTGATTTGGCCTTGGACAGGCGTAAGGTCATGGCTATCAATTTTGCAATGCTTTGCTTTTGCCGTAGCAACAGCGAACATGACGGGTAGACACACGGTAGGTTGAATGAAAGAGCATTGACATACAGCCGCTCGTCGGTCCTGGCTGCGACCGTTCCGGCCACCGTGCGATCAACCAGCATTAAGGCATCGTCGACGTAGGCCCCGTAGGCATACTTGGCTGATGAGCTGGCGGCCGGGGTCCCCAGCGGATACTCCGCCAGTTCGCGGCCCATTCTGTTCGGCCGACTGCCATACGACCGGCTGACATAGACAGTGGTATTCGCCCCCACCGTCTTCGCCACTCTGCGACCCAGGGCGTCGTACTGGTAGGTGTGCGTTCCGGCGACCGTCCCCGGCACACTGGCTGGGACAACGGCTTGATTGAGGACGCTATCGAAGTCGTAGCTGTACTGAACTCCCCGGTTATCCTGGGTGAGGTTCCCCCGATTGTCGTAGGTAACGGCTGTCGCCCCCACGGCTGTCAGTTCGTGGGCTAAGCCGTGCGTACGGGTTTCCGGGGTTCCATTCTTGGTAAACGTGCTCCAGTTGTTGGAGGCCATTAACGTCCAAGCCTGGCTGTTGCCGTTCGTTCTGGTCCAATTGGTCAGCCGGTCGAGGTTATCGAACCCGGTTCCGCCAGTTGACCAGGCATAGTTGCTCAATGCTCCGGTGCGGGTTTCGGCAGTTGGATTCTTGTTGAGGTCGTAGGTGTACGAAAAGTCCTCGACACCCGGCGTGGCGATTCCTGCCAGATTCCCATCGGTCCCATAACTGCGGGTACTGACGACCCCATTCCCAAACGTGCGGGTTGTTTCCCGGCCACCATCGTTGTAGGCAAACGTGGCCACGTTAGTGGCAGTGCCAGCCGTGGGGCCATACGTGACCCCGGACAGTAAGCCACGCGGGTTGTACGAGCGGCCTTGCACCGTCCCATCGGGATAGGTGATTTGGGTTAACCGGCTGGCTGCATCGTAGGCACTGGTGATGGTGTAGTTTTGGCCCTCAATGGTGAGCCGTTCGGTGGCGGTTCGACCCGCCTGATCGTAGGTGAAGGTGACCGTATTGCCGTACCGGCCCTTGGTGGCGGTAAGCAGCCGATTGGCCGGGTCGCAGCCGAAGGTGTCCTGATCGGTGACTGGGCCTAACGGGCTACCACTATTGGCTGCCGTGCGGTATTGGCGAGTTCCTACCATCCCCACCTTGTTGCGGGCGAACGCAATCGTCTCGTTCATCTGGTTACGAATGAGGTAGAGACCGCCATACGTGTAGTAGCTATAGGGCACGATTCCGTAGCCAGGTGTGCCGATTGCGCTGCCGTTCACATGATCGGGCCAAGTGATCCCCGATACCCAGTTTTGCCAGTGATACGACCACTTGGTGACCTGATTCTGGGGATCGGTCATCGTCAAAAGGTTACTGTTACCGTCGTAGGTGTAGGTGGTGACACCTGCCAGTCGGTCGGTTTCCATTCACTTCTGGCTGCGGGCAACAATCTTTACGCACGAAGACTCTCCGCCCATTTGTTTGGACGCCCGGCAAAGTAGTCCTGGATTCGATCAACCATATGGTGCGGCTGCCAAACCGCAGCACATTCAAGGTGGCTACATTCTTCTTTGGTTGCAGCAACCTCTTTACCCGTGCTGGGGTGATAAATGGTAAGTGCGCCGGTTATCGGGTCTTTCTTGAAAAAAACGGGTTCAATAAGCATCTCGGGTGTGAGCGGAGCATTTCCTAATACGGGCCAGGTACCATCGGTAATCGCAAAATCACTTACCCACACAGCGAAGAGGACGGGGGCTGCCAAAATCGTTTCTAGTTCGAGTAGTTCTCTGCTATGCAGATCATAAATCGCAGTTAATAGTTCTGGCAGAACTCTGCCATAACCGTAAGTACCATCGCCTAATTTGATAGCAACCACATCGCCAATTTTTTGACGGATTTTCCTTTGTCTTGGCATCTTATTCTCCTTGCGGGCAAAACTCTTTCTCCGCTGCGTCGAGATATTTCTCACGCTTTTGCTTGTTGCGTGGGGATATGCCGTTGATTTGATTGCCAGACGTTCCCCCTTGTGACTTTGCACCACCATTTGCATCAATTAGTTGTTGTTCCCGTCCACGGATTGCGTCTGGATTCGGAGAAGATTTATCAAGTTGAGCTGGACCGTATCCTTCAGCGTTCATATGGTGCCCGGAGTCCCTTTTCTTGATATTTTGCTGAGGTGTTCCAGTACCACTTGCTCGGCCGCTATATACCTCGCCCGTTTCAGGGTGCTTCTTAGTGTAGGTTTGATACGTCTTCCCAGTCGGCCCAGGTGTTGTTGCTGCAAGTTTGCCAAGACCTTTTCCTGCCTTTACGAGGTCTTTGACTCCAACGGCATCACCAATACCGTCGACGAAGCCACAAAGGACCGGGTTCGCATTCTGCTTGGCCGCTTGATTGACCAACGGACCTTCAATAATTCCCAGGGTTTGATCAACCCCATCGGCCAGATAGCCAGCCCCAGGCACATTGGAAAGACCTTCTAGACCCTTATGGGCGTTTCCAGCATTTTGCAGGTAAGACTCGCCTGCTGCTTCAACTGCTTCCGGCCCACGCTAGCCAAGATATCCCCCCAAGCCGTGCGAAATCCAGTCGCCATCCCAGTACCACAATCCACTCGGGTCCACCCCCTCAATCCCATGCCACCCCGCTTACGCATTCGGCCCGTCGGGGTACATCAGGGGGTCGCGGGTCAGGAAGCGGCCCGGATTCGGATGGAAGGTTCTGGCTCGGAAGTGGTAGGTCCCTAATTCGGGGTCGAGGCGCCTGCCGGTGTAGCCCAGCAGTTGGCCATACGCCGTGCCAGTTGGAATAACGGTACCTGCCGCATTAAAGACGCTGGTTTCGCCGTACGGGGTGTAGGCATACCGCTCGACCACGGCCCCGGCGGTATTGGATAGCCCCGTTACACTCGCACGGCGGTCGGCATGCAGATACAGCCGTTCGTCGGTCCCGGCTGCGACCGTTCCGGCCACGGTGCGATCAACCAGCATTAAGGCATCGTCGACGTAGGCTCCGTAGGCATACTTGGCTGATGAGCTGGCGGCCGGGGTCCCCAGCGGATACTCCGCCAGTTCGCGGCCCATTCTGTTCGGCCGACTGCCATACGACCGGCTGACATAGACCGTGGTCGCAGGAGTTGTTCCCCCTACCACGTTAGTGACTCGGTCACGCTACTGGTTTGAACGCTTATGCGCCTCCTCTTCTCCTTAGTCTTCTTGAACCATACGAAAAATAAACCAAACTGTGAATTGTCTGAACGCTTCTCGCGTCATTGACCACTTAACAATTCCCGTGCAGCAATTACCACTAGGCCACCGCTGGGCCACTCGCTGCTGTTGAACAGAGCCGATAATTGTTTAAGTGATCGTAGTTTAACAAAGAATGGTAAAACCCATGTGTCAATAACCCGGCAAATCTCCGCCTCTCGATCCGAGTCGGAGCGAGTTGTGTCGGCAAGATCAAGTAGCCCAGCGAGTTGCTTTTCATCAGGCGGAATCAATTTCTCCCATCGGAATCGAATGTGGCACTTGTGTTCTGGCGGGAAAGTAGCCTCGCCAAGCTGGTTTAGCCAGATTGCCACGTTGACATAGTACTGTGGACCATAGTTGGATTTTTGCAAGTTCAGTACCGAAATGGTGTCTGATGACGCAAAAAACCAAGAGGCTCCCTTTCGCTTGAACCCAGCAGGTGAGAGTGATCTTCCAATCGCAAGTGCTAGTATATTTGCTTTGCTCATGGTTCGTATGTCTCCACTTTTCCTTCATACGGTTTACCATCAATTTGTTCCAGTTCATTCTTGTAGCACTCAACTTGTTTTTCGCCCTTTTTAATAGCTCGTTTGTTGTTTGGCTTTAACTCAATAACCACCCCTTCTTTAGTATTTACTGCGTCTGCCCGTTTTCCGCTTGGCAATCGAACTTCCTTGTCGTAACCGGGACCATACTCTTTTTCCGTATGGGCTTCTCTCCCCCGCTTCGTCGCTGCAGTCTCGCCTCCGGTCTTCTTTTTCGGTTTTTTGCTCTCATCAGGTTTCGGCTCCGGTTCAGGCTCGACTTTCTCGGCTGGTTTCGGTGCTTTTGGCTCTTCTGCTGCAGCTCTTGGTCCACCTCCTTTTGCCTTGCTATCTTTGCCCGGGTCTTTCCTAGATGGTACAGGAGAATTCTCGCCCTTGGGAAGTTTAGGTTTTGGACAGTTGGGTTTGAGTCGCGTGTTCTTTATCTGGTCCGGGAGTTCTGATACATCGCCTCCGCGCGGAGGTTCAATGTCATCTTTCTCCAAATCTCCAAAGAGCCAATCCCATAAACCCTCGCCACTAGGGTCCAGCCCTCCAATCCCCATCCAGCCCGCATAAGCATTCGGCCCGTCGGGGTACATGAGTGGGTCGCGGGTGAGAAAGCGGCCCAGGTTTGGATGGAAGGTTCTGGCTCGGAAGTGGTAGGTCGCTAATTCGGGATCGAGGCGTCTGCCAGTGTAGCCCAGCAGTTGACCATACGCAGTGCCGGTCGAGATCACCGTTCCGCCAGCATTGTGGACGCTGGTTTCGCCATAGGGCGTATAGGCATACCGCTCGATGACTGCCCCAGCTACGTTGGATAGCCCGGTCACGCTCGACCGGCGATCGGTATGCACGTAGAGCTTTTCATCGGTCCCGGCAGCCACCGTTCCGGCCACCGTGCGATCTACCAGCATTAAGGCATCGTCAACATAGGCTCCATAGGCATACTTGACGTTCGGACTGGCAGCGGGCGTTCCCAGCGGATACTCGGCCAGTTCCCGCCCCATGCGGTTGGCCCGACTGCCATACGACCGGCTGACATAGACCGTGGTCGCAGGTGTTGTCCCTCCCACCACTTTGGCCACCCGTCTGCCAAGGGCGTCGTACTGGTACGAATGCGTCCCCGCTGTCGTCCCCGGCACACTGGCGGGCACAACCGCCTGGTTGAGCATATTGTCGAAGTCGTAGGTGTACTGAACACCCCGCTGGTCCTGGGTGATGCTTCCCCGCAGGTTATGAGTCAGCGCCACGCCGCCGACAGTAGCCAACTTGTGAGCTGAAGTGGTCGGAGTGGAAGTGTATGTCCGGCTTTCAGCTATTCCGTTCTTTGTGAACGTAGTCCAGTCGTTCGCAGCGGTAAGGTCCCACGTCTGACTGTTGCCGTTAGTTCTGGTCCAATTGGTCAGTCGATCGAGGTTATCGAACCCTGTCGTCCCCGTCGACCAGGCATACGGACTTAAGTTTTCTGTGCGACTCTCAGCCGTCGGGTTCTTGTTGAGGTCGTAGGTATAGCCCAGATTCTCGACACCAGGGGTGTTGATGCTGGCCAGGTTTCCATCGGTCCCGTACGACCGCGTCGCAACGATGTTATTGCCAAACGTTCTGGTAGCTTCTCGGCCTCCGTTGTCGTAGGTAAACGTGGCCACATTGGTGGTATTACCAGCCGTAGGGCCATACGTTACCCCGGACAATAACCCACGCGGGTTATACGACCGGCCCTGGACCGTCCCATCGGGGTAGGTGATTTGGGTTAGGCGACTGGCTGCATCGTAGGCACTGGTAACAGTGTAGTTTTGGCCCCCAATCGTGAGCCGCTCGGTGAGGGCGCGGCCTGCCTGATCGTAGGTAAAGGTGACCGTATTGCCATACCGGCCTTTCGTGGCGGTAAGCAGGCGATTGACCTGGTCGTAGCCGAACGTGTCCTGGTCAGCCACCGGTCCCAAGGGGCTGCCGCTGTTGGCCGACGTGCGGTACTGGCGGGTTCCGACCATCCCCACCTTATTGCGGGAGAAGACAATCGTTTCGTTGTTTTGAGGGCGAAT
>JAIXVG010000552.1 GCA_027483145.1 Planctomyces sp. | reverse complement strand
TCGCGGGCAAAAGGCACTCCTTGGGCGACGCACTGATCAATGATCGAAGTGCTGAGTTGTGCAAGCCGATAGACATTGGATTCACGAGCACGGAAGTCCCCCCCCTTGATCGTGTCGTAAAACAGCCGCCAAACGCTATCGCCGTCATTCTGATAGTTTTTCGCAGCATTGATTCCACCTTGAGCCGCAATGCTGTGAGCGCGGCGAGGCGAGTCTTGCACGCAAAAGGACAGAACATCATAACCCTGCTCGGCCAGCGCCGCAGCTGCCGAACCACCGGCAAGCCCCGTTCCAACCACGATGATCTTGTACTTGCGACGGTTTGACGGAGCAATCAGCTTCATTTCCTGCTGATGGGTCTGCCACCGTTCGGAGATCTTGCCCGAAGGACAGTTCCCAGTCAGAAGTTTTTCATCTGTGGCAATCGCCATAGCAAACCTTTTCAAACGACTTGAATCGGCGGCCTGTTCAGGCCGGGACTCGCCGAACGACCAATTCCGTTAGCGCAGCATTGGCAGACTTGTTGATTCGACTATTTCGCGAGGGGAGCCTCAGGACTCGCCATCGCGGCTGGTGTTGGCGGTTCTGCAATGCCCGGCACAAAGATGACGAGTGAAGCAAAGCCACCTGCGATCAAAATAGCAAACGCAATCGATGCTGTTTGAATTAAAGGCTTGTATTTGGGGGCCGACAACCCGAGCGATTGGAAGGCGCTCCCAAAACCATGAGACAAGTGGAATCCCAGAAAAATCGTCCCGATAAAGTAAATCATGCGACTTAACGGATTGCTAAGAGCAGCCACAGTCGTTGCGTAGGGTGTTGCCAAGGCTTCGTAGTCAAAGTCGGGCCGCAAAGCAAACCGCAAGTCGATCAGGTGCAACAACACAAATCCCAGTACAACCGACCCCGAAATAAACATCCACGAGTGAGGAGCGGCAGGAATAAGGCCGGTCCCCTGCTTCGATTCACGACGATAGTAATTTTGCGACCGGGCGGCTCGGTTATGTTGCGTTGTGACCACTGCCAAATACAGGTGCGCCAAAAACAGGACCAAAAGTCCTAGCTCAATCAGCGGTAGGAATTTCTGATGATGCAGAAATTCAGCATACTCGTTGAATTGTTCAGCACCCACGTAAAGCAGCAGGTTGCCAGTCAGATGCCCCACGAGAAAACCACACAGCAGGAGACCTGTGATTCCCATGATAAATTTCTGACCGATTGATGAGACCAGCAATCGGTGAAGCCAGCGTAGATTCCACTTTGCCACCCAGGGCGGGACATCGCTCAGAGATGAAGCCATTTCGGGGCCTTTTTTCCTGTTCTCTCAGGCTGACGGCTGTAACTGTTGAACTGCGTGACACTCGCAATCAGGACGCCGCTTCACTCAAAACCTATCCGAAAACTCGGTTGTGCTTGTTCGAAGCCGTTTCGATTGGCGAAGGGAACGTACGCATCAGAGAGGATTCGGATAAAAGCGATCAAAAAGTGCTGCGAGCTCAACTAAACTCGGAAGAACTATCTCACTCCCGGATTATAGGTTTTCGACAGATAACTTCCACCAGATGCAACACTTAACTCTTCGCATGCAAAGTCAGCGGAGACATGTTCCAGTTGAAATCATCCTGGATACCTCAATTCGAATCTCGCGGCCGTTTCAGAAAAAACTCACTTTTAGCTGCAGCCGCTGCCGCATTTACTACCCAATCTGCAGTGTTTACCGGCGTGGCAGGATGAGATAAGGCGCTACCGTCCCTGCTTCGGCGACTGTAAGTTCGCCGATTCCGATCAAGGCCGAAGAGGGCGATTCGATGGCTTTTTCGTCCTCGCCTTGTCCATTTGTTAAACTGGGTCGGAACAGCGCCACGATTCCGGTTCGGCTAATCATTTCCGGGAAATCGATTCGTTGACCGCAGCGTAGTCGGTACTCGAGTTGAGCATCCACTTGCAAATGCGTCAGGTGAACCACTGCCTCGTCCATTGAACGCAAAAAACCGGTTAAATTTTCAGGGGTGACCTGGCTGGGGCCGACTGCGTCGGCGATCCGGAATGGTCCAATACCCTCCCGGCTCAAGGCGGTCATCGTCGCGCCGCACCCCAATCCCTTTCCCACATCGCGACCAATCGATCGGATGTAGGTCCCGGAACCGCAAACGACGTTGACGGTCACAAACGGCGGCGTAAAGGCTTCAGTTTCAATCGAATGAATGTCGACCGGCCGGGGTGCCAGTTCAACATCTTGGCCGTTACGCGCTAAATCATATGCACGCTTCCCGGCAATCCGAATAGCCGAGAACGCCGGGGGAGTCTGCATGATTCGCCCCACCTGAGCAGCAAAAGCTTCCTTCACCTGTGGCAAAGTCACCTGCCGCCAATCGCCAGTCCGAGTTGTCGAGCCAGTCGAATCTTCGGTGTCGGTTTCAAGGCCAAGCTGGAAGGTTGCCCGATAATGCTTGGTCTGCTGCTGGACATACTCAATCAGCCGAGTCGCTGCCCCACATGCCACGACCAACACCCCAGTGGCCAGCGGATCAAGCGTCCCGGCATGACCACACTTCGGGCTGGGGGGCTTCGCCTTCAACTCACGTTCGGAGTGGCACTCCGGGGTAACAACGCGTGAGTGGTGCGCTTTGGCAACCTGCCGCAAAACCCGTTGGATGTCATTGACGACATCGCGAGAAGTGACGCCGATCGGCTTATTGATAACGAGTAAGCCGTTCATCGGTCGTGTAGCGGAATCAACCCGCCTCAAAGTTAAGCCTTGATCGGGCTTACACTATCAAACTGGCGAACAAGTACCACAATGCGGCCCCAGCAGCGGATCTAGGTTAAATCTTTGTCTGCCACTGGCTATACCAGTGCGATGTAAACCCATTATCCATAAAGGGTTGGGGTGCTAGAGCCAACAGCACCCGACCCTAATCGTTAAGCCCAGTAAACCAATATGGTTCTCAATCGACCAAGCCACGACGCAAAACCATCATGGACTTATCCAAGAATCGGGTTGCGCTCGCTCGAAACCCCTGATTTCATCGTCACACGTCGTCGCCTCAGAGGGTTCTCGGATAAGCTCTACTTAAAAAGGGGTGACTAACCGGACTCGAACCGGCGACATCCAGAACCACAATCTGGCGCTCTACCAACTGAGCTATAGCCACCATATTCTGCAGCAGAAATTCTCCTGCCAGCAGCTACTTAATGTGTATCGCCCCGCGAATGACCTTTCAAGTATCTTTACTTGCCCAGAAGCACAAACAACCTATTTTGCACAATCGCCTCAAAACAACCTCCTGGGGAAGTTTGAACCAAGCACCAAACTGATCCCAATTTTCGTTTCTTGCCTACAAATAGACCGCAAAAAGCTCGCTATTTTTCCAAGTTTCGTCGTCGGATTGATTGTCGTTGTAGGCTTTGCCTCTATTTTTTCTTCGTTAGTAGCAGCTTGGTCGCGGCAAAGGTCTTGATCCCAAAACAAAGAGTCGCTGAACGCTTTCGAGATTTTCAACTGTCGTAGTACAAGGCTCCCCAATGGCTCCTGCCACTAGTTCCAGTTCGGCCGAAATCCTGCGAATTGAAAATCTGAAGACCTGGTTCGTCAGCGATTCAAAAACGGTCAAAGCCGTCGACGACTTGTCTCTGACCGTGCGGGCAGGCGAAACACTGGGGCTCGTCGGAGAATCGGGATCAGGCAAGTCCGTGACTTCCCTCTCAATCATGCGGCTCCTCCCCGACGTCGGGACCAGGCATGCGGGAGGAACGATCTCCTTTCTGGGGAAAGACCTTGTCAAGCTTCCCAAAAGAGAGCTTTATTCATTGCGAGGTTCGGCCCTCAGCATGATTTTCCAGGAACCCGGCACCTCACTCAACCCGGTCTATCGAGTCGGAGATCAGGTCTGTGAAGCAATTCTGCTGCACGAACCAATTACCAAAGCCGAAGCCCGGCAGCGAGCCATTAAGCTCTTCGAAGAAGTCGGCATTCCCAATCCGCAAGAGCGAATCGACAGTTACCCACACGAGATGTCTGGCGGGCAAAAGCAGCGTGTCATGATCGCGATGGCCCTCGCCTGCAATCCAAAGCTGTTGATTGCCGATGAACCAACCACCGCCCTCGATGTCACCATCCAGGCCCAGATTCTCGAACTGCTGCGAAAACTTCGTGATGAACGGGACATGGCAATGATTTTCATTACCCACGATCTGGGGGTCATTGCCGAAATCGCAGATCATGTCGCAGTCATGTATCGCGGCAAGCTGGTCGAAGTCGGCCCAGTCGAAGAGGTCTATGGCAATCCAAAACACCCTTACACCAAAGGCTTGCTTGCCTGTCGGCCACAGCTTCATGCCGGCCGGAAGCGCTTACCCACTGTGGCCGATTTCATGGACGTAACGCTCGACCCGCAAACGGGTGACCCAATCATTACCGAGCGAACATTATCGAATACCGAACTTGCACAAATCGAACAATCAGGCCGTGGCCGGCTTTACAGCCCTCAACCAGAAATCGAGCGAGCTGGCTTTTCCATCCAGGCCCTCTCATCGATCGAAGGAAGCCAGTTCCTCCCCGTTGAACTTCAGCCCGTTTTGAAGGTGACCGATCTCAAGGTTTATTACCCCATTAAGCGCGGCCTGCTTCGCCGCACAGTCGGCTATGTTAAAGCAGTTGATGGGATCAATCTCACCGTCTATCCGGGCCAAACGTTGGGCCTCGTGGGCGAATCGGGGTGCGGTAAAACCACCGCTGGTAGAGCAATCTTGCGACTGATCCGCACAACGTCTGGCCAGATTCAATTTGAAGGCGAAGACTGGCTTGGCCTCGGAGCATCCCAACTCAGGGCAAGGCGCAAGCGGATGCAAATCGTCTTTCAAGATCCCTACGCCTCGCTCAATCCTCGCTTAACCGTTGAAGCGATGCTGACCGAAGCGATGGCAGTGCACCGGTTAGGAACTTCCGCAGCCGATCGTCGCGACCGAGCGGCCACTCTCCTCGAAGAGGTCGGCCTGTTAACTGAGCATCTGGGACGATACCCGCACGAATTTTCCGGCGGCCAGCGTCAACGCATCTGCATTGCTCGCGCGCTGTCCGTCGAACCCTCATTCCTCATTTGCGACGAATCGGTTTCGGCCCTCGATGTCTCTGTTCAGGCTCAGGTCCTCAACCTGCTGAAGGAAATGCAGCTCAAGCGGCAGCTCACATATATCTTCATCAGCCACGATCTGGGGGTTGTCAAGTTTATGTCCGACATGATGGCCGTCATGAACGCTGGAAAAATCGTCGAATGGGGGCCATCCGATGCGATCTACGCCAACCCCCAAAACGACTACACCAAACGGCTGATCAGCGCCATTCCCAACCCCAGCCTCGATCGCATTCGCCAACGCGTCGCCGCTCGCCGCAGGTAAAAACTGGCTCGGTCGATCCGGTTTAGGCACGATTTGATGCCGGTGCGCGACCCGATTCTCCATCGGAAAAACTCAGACCACTTGCCCCCGACCGCTGCTCACCCGACAATCCTGTGGAACGGCGTGCGGGTCGATTCCCTTCTTCGGGCGGACCCACTGCTCCACGTTTCGAATAGGGAAAGTTGCGAATGCGGCCCAGCAAACTCGAATCGACCTTCCCTTACCATGGTTTTCAGTCGAGCCAATTCATGCGTCACAAAACCCGCTCACTAACTCGCATGTGGCTTGTTGTTTTCACTTTTTCCCTCTGCTTGCCCGGTTGCGGCGGTTGCGGTAGCAGTAAGCCCAAAGATACTCCCGCTGCCCCAGCCCCTGCCGCCCCTAAACTGGTCGCTGCCGCGCCACCGCCAGCCCCCGTCGCTGCCCCGGAAGCGGCTCCCGCTGGGCCACCTCCTCCCAAACCAACAAGCACTCCTGGCAGTGCCCCGCCAAACGAGTTTCTTTATTCGGCGGCCGGTACCGAAGTTGAGCTACTCGATCAGGTTCGGGGGACGGTCGCAACCAACGTTTTTCAGCTCGAAGCCACCGATCGCACTTATAGCGTCGGTAAAGATTCGGCGGCGCCCAAGCCCGAAGACTACCTTGTTGTTGAATCAATCCCTGTTACAGGCGACTCAGGCTATTTACGTGTTGTTCAATACGAAAACAAACGGCCGGTGAAAGGGCCAACCGTCTCGTTGCCTGAAGGGTTTACGGCCATTGCCAAAGCCGGCGCAACGGCCGATGGCGTCCCAATGAGAATTACTTCGCCAGATGGGGCCGAAATGGCCCTCATTCCAGCCGGTGTGGGCTACATCGGCTCAACCGATGGGCCAGCAAATTCGCGGCCCGAGTTAACTGTGATGGTCGACTACTTCTACATGGACATCCACGAAGTCACCGTGCAGCAGTACAGCAACTTTCGCGAGGCTCAAAAGCAAAAGAAGAAGAACTCCCCAGCTGCAACGAACGCCACTGACGACCCGTTA
>JAIXVG010000102.1 GCA_027483145.1 Planctomyces sp. | reverse complement strand
TTGATGAGCCGTGGGGGGAGTATTTGTCCCGCGGGCAACACCGGTTGGCTCCGTTACAAATGGTTGATGCCTTGGCCCGCTCGGGGGTGGGGTTGGCGGGAGTGAACCTGGAGATTGCCACCGGCTATCGGCCGGATGGGACGCCACTACGAGATTTGCTCGATTGCTCGCGGTTGATCGATCAGTGGAGCGTGCTGGGACTGCCGCTGTATGTGACGCTGGTGGCACCGTCGGCTGACGTCAGCGATGAAGAGACCATTTCACAATTGGAAGTCACGCCAGGAATTTGGAACAGCCCCTTAGACGCGGAAGTGCAGGCAAGTTGGGCCAGTGCGTATATGACTCTGTTTAGCGCCAAGCCTGCCGTTGCTGGAGTGCAATGGGGACAATTGACCGATGCTGCACCCCACCATTATCCGCATGGCGGGCTATATGATGCCGAGTATCAACCGAAGCCAGTGCTGGCTAAGCTCCGTTCGCAGCGAACCGGGGCGAGTTGAGATTCCGCTTATGTGAATGGCAAGGCCTGCTTTGGGCCTGATTGAAATGGCCAATCGCGTCTTGGATTGCCAATCGGCACAATGCTGATGCGGTGAATTCTGCAGAAAAAAAATCCAAGATTAGGCCGTTCTGGCAATTAAAAGGTTCCTGGCACCTTTTTTACGGCACATTTTTTTCGTGTTTGGCCAATACGTACAGGGCACTGTCGGCTCGCAAGTTAGCGGACCAGGCACCCATTTTGGCTTCGCCGCGGATGATGGGGACTTCTTTCAGGATGTCGATATCGAGATGCTCGACTAAGTCGCGGAAATCGAGCATCGACAAGAAGTGGAGATTCGGCGTGTTGTACCAGTCGTACGGCAGCGATGTGGTGACGGGCGTGCGGCCATGCAGCAGGATTTGAAGCCTGACGCGCCAGTGACCATAGTTCGGGACAACGACCAGGGCGTGATGCGCAACGCGGAGCATTTCGCGTATGAGTTGCTCGGGGTGGAGGACCTGCTGAAGTGTCTGGCTGAGGACGGCGACATCGAAGGTTTGGTCAGGGATTTCATCTAGTCCCGCATCGAGGTCGGCCTGCAAGACCGGAACCCCCTTCGAGATGGCAGCCAGAACTTGCCCGTGGTCGAGTTCGACTCCCTGGATGGTGGCTTGTTGTTCGTCGCGCAAGCGGCAGAGTAATCGCCCGTCGCCGCACCCCAGATCGAGGACGTGCTGACCGGAAGGGATTTGGTCCATGATGATGCGGTCGGTCAGGGCCGCAGTCGGATCGGGCATGTGGTAGCGTTTAGTTGGCATGATGTGAGATTGCGAAGGCTCGACGATTAATGGGTAGTCAGAGTGATGATGAACTAGTCCTTGGGCAGCTCGATGCCTCGGGTTCGTTCGATGGGGGAGCTTGCTCCGTGGGCGTGCGGGGCGCGGACAAGGGACGTTCCATCAACGCCGGTCCAGAGAGCGATGCCACCCAACAGTCCGGCGATATTGGGAGTGATTTTGACATCATCGGGCATGGTTTGCTGGGCCAGTTTGCGGGAGTTGCCGCCGCCCAAATAGAGGGTGGTGAAGTTGAACGTGTTTCGCAGCAAAACGATTGCGCGGGAGAGTCGTTCTTTCCAGAGGGTATCGCCAGCCGCTTGCAGGGCTGCTTGTCCCAGCAATTGTTCGTAAGTGCGGCCCTCTTCAAACGGATGATGGGGGAGTTCGAGATTAGGAACCAGGATGCCATCGACAAAAAGGGCAGAGCCGACGCCGGTACCGAGGGTCAGGACCAATTCGACGCCGGTCCCTTCAATGGCACCGAAGCCTTGAACGTCGGCATCGTTGGCGACCCGCACGGGCTTCAGAAGGAGTTGTTCGAGCGCGACTTCCAGTTCGAAGCCCTTCCAGGATTGATCGAGGTTGGGGGCGGTGAGAGTGACGCCGCGACGAACGACTCCGGGAAACCCAACGGCCAGACGATCGAACCGGGGGACCTTGCTGGCCAGAAAGGCGATTGTGTCGATGACTGCCCCTGGAGTGGCAGGCTTAGGGGTGGGGGCAGAGACTCTCTCGGTGAGGGCGTTGCCAGCACCGTCAAGAAGCAGGACCTTGATGCCGGTCCCCCCGATATCGACCGCGAGGGTTGTCAGTTCGGATGAAGTTGCCTGAGCCATTAATCGGCACTTTTCTGCTGGGTTGAAGACCAGAATGTCTGGTTACTGACCAATTCACCGGTGCTTGCTGCAATCTTTTTGAGGCGGGTCTGTCTGATGTCTCGCTAAGCCTGTTTGGAGCCGAGATAGACGACGACCCGCCGCGGCCCGGATTGCGGTAGCCCGAGTGTAGCGTGTTACGGTTTTCTCTCCCATCGATGTTTGGGGACCCGCAGGGCTTTCGCTTTGCTCAAAACTCGCGGATGGCGGGGGCGTTCTTTAAAGCCCCCTGGTTAGAAACCCTACGCATCGGGGGCTTCCGCGTTGCGGTGCCCCCCCGCCCCCCAGGTTGATCTTACCAAGCTTGAAAAAAAGCAAAGGCGCCGGGAGACCAGAGCTTACTAATGATTTCCAGCAGAAACACGATGTGGCCGGAGGCAGCTGGAAACTGGGCTGCAGACGGGGTTACACGAGGGGAAACCTTTGGTGAGGCTGGTTTGTCAGCAGGTGGGCGGCTAGCTGACCCAGTCTAAATGCTTCGTCGGGATGAAACGATTCGGGGCCAGCGGCCTCTCTCAAAGAGAAACAGCTGGCCCCGTATGGTTTCGCCACGAAGTGTGTTTGAACATCCGGTTAGCTGAAGACCGGTTCGCGGAGAGGTGGAGCGGTCATGGGGGTTGGCCCCTCATTGCTGGTTTTGGTGTAACTGGAATAGTCGTAGTAACCATATCCGTCCTGGCCGTGGCGTGGGACCGCGTTGGCGACCACCCCCAAGACGTTGATGCTGTGAGCCTCGATCAGTTCGACCGTTCGGCGGATGGCAGGGCGGCGGTTCTTGCCCAGCCGGACCGTCAACAACATCGCATCGGTGTGCCGAGCGATAATACAGGGGTCTGAGACGGCCAAGAGTGGCGGGGCGTCGACAAAGACAAAGTCGTACTCGTCACGGGCTTCTTTGATCAGCGCGGCGAAGCGTTCTTGTGTCAGGGCTTCGGCAGGGTTAGTTGGGCACTCGCCAGCGGTGACAATTGATAGACCTTCGACGATGGTTGCCTTGGTTGCGGTGTGTAGGTGAAGGTCGCCGGTCAAGATGTCGGACAGGCCGAACTCTTGACGGAGGCCGAAGAGTCGGTGGACGGTTGGGCGTCGCAAGTCGGCGTCGATCAAGAGGACTCGACGGCCGGATTGAGCGGTTGCGATGGCCAGGTTGGCGATCATGGTTGTTTTTCCATCCCCAGGTTCGGGGCTGGAGATTTCGATCACTTTGGTACCGCGAGCTTCGCTGGCCACCATGAGGGCGGTACGCACGCTGCGGTAGTTTTCTGCTTCGGGAGAAGCAGGGGCAGCCAGATACCTGAGTGCGGTATGAGGGATGCGTGGATTATCGGTTGGCTTGGGGCCATCAAAGATCCTGACTGTCCCCAGAATCGGGTGAGAGATCATTTGCCGAACATCGAGGACAGTTTTCAGCTTGTTATCGCGCAGCTCCTTCAAGGCGCAAATCAGGCCAACCAGGCCCATGGCGGCGAAGGCACCACCACCCAGGAATTTCAAAAAGCGTTTAACGACCAGTTCTTCGCGAACGGGGGCAATTTGTTTCAGGCCATAACCGCTGGCGTCTTTCTCGACTGACAGTTGCGAGAGCTTGTCGATCAATTGATCTCGAAGCACCTGGAGCCGTTGGACTTCGGCGTTCATTTCCTGATCTTTGGACTGATAGCGCGCAAACTCTTTGGCTTTCGTCGATTCTTCTTCGAAGACGAGGCCTAACTGATAGTCGCGATTGAGCAGTTCTTTAATCTGTTGGCCCAGTGATTCTTTGTAAGTGGCGACGAGATCAATCGTTTCCTTGCGGTAAGGCTTGCCATCAAGGCCGGGAGTGACGTCATCGGGCATGCGGATGCCGTGCTTGCGATAGAAGTCGAGGACTTCTGCAATTCCCTTACGGGCAGAGATGACTTCTGGATGGTCGGGACCATAGTCACGGGTGAGCTTCTTTTCTTCGAGAAGCAATGGTAGCAGTCGGTTTTCGAATGACGTCACTTCCTGGAGAGAGACCGCGCTTTCGGCAGCGTTGGCGCCATCGGCGGAGATGTAGCGGCGGATGAGCATTTCGAGGCCGTTCCGCGAGGTACCTTCAGCTTCAGCCCGCTCGAGTGATTGAATTCTTGATTGCAACTCGGTGCGGCGAAGGAGACCTAGCCGCCGAGCTTCTTCAATGGCAGTGACCCGTTCCTGGTGGGCGTTTGTAGTGACGACCTGGCCGTCTGGAGAACTTGCTCCGACAGGTGCTCGCCATTGCAGGGGTGCTGAATCACGGAAAGCGTGATAGTCATCTTCTGCCCGCCGCAGTTGAGCGATGAGATCATCGAGCGACTTTTTGACCGAGGCCTGAACTTCGCTAGTTTTTTCTTGACGGGTTTGCTCGAGGTAGGCCGAGTAGGCTTCAATCATGGCTACGACGACTCGGTGGGCATCGGCCGCACTGGCGCTGGCGTAGGTGATATTGAGAACGTTTAGATAGCTGCGGTCTTGGCCGGCACTTCGCTTGGCCTTGACCCCTTCGAGGATGGTTTCGACGACGTCGTGTTCACCCTTCAGGGTTTTCAATTCTTTCAGTTGACCTCGGGCGACGGCGTCGCTGACGATTAAAGGGCTGGTAATCAGGGCGATGTGTTCGCTACGTTCACCCCAGTCACTGAGAGTTCGTTCTTCTTTGAGGGGAACGCCGTTATTGCGTGACACCATCACGGTACCGATGGCTTCGTATTCGGGACCGGCGCGCCAATAGGCCAACTGACCTACAACCAGTCCAACCAGCGCTGCTGCGCCGAGCCACCAGCGGTACTTCAGGATCAGGTGAATATAATTTAGCTGTGGAGCCACATCGTCATCGCTAACCGTCGGGTCGTATGGAAGGCGATTGGCTTTGAATTCGAGCTCTTTAGCGGTCACGGCGATACCCAGTCGAGATTGATAGTTGTGACTCTACTTGAACCACTTTTGATGTTGAGACGGTAACTGCTTTGGTGGCTGTGGCTTTTGGTCGTGAGGGCGATCACGATCAGGCATGGACCGGTGAGTGATGATCTCGTTGAGCTGCCAGTTGGCGCTCATGCTCTTCGAGATACCAGGCGACAGTGCGCTCCAGGCCTTCTTTCAGGTCTACGAGTGGTGAATAGCCGAGTTCGTTGCGGGCTGCCTCGATATCGGCCCACGAATGGAGAACATCTCCGACTCGGGCTGGCTCGAAGCGGGGCATGAATGGTTTATCGAGTTGTTCGCAAATCAGTTGCAGCAGCGTGATCAGGTCGAGCGTGCTGCCGCAGGCGCAGTTGAAGACTTGGCCGGAAACGTCCTTTGCGGTGGCTGCAAGCAGATTTCCATGAACAACGTTATCGACAAACGTGAAGTCGCGTGACTGTGACCCGTCGCCATAAATGACCGGCTGATCGTCTGCCAGGAGCGCGGCGACGAAGCGCGGAATGACGGCCGAGTAAGGACTGTTTGGGTCTTGGCGTGGTCCAAATACGTTAAAGTATCGCAGCCTGACTGTTTCGAGGCCGTAGGTGGTAGCAAATGCTTGACAGTAAAGCTCGGCTGCCAGCTTGGCTGCGGCATAGGGGGAGAGGACGCTGGGAAGTTGTTGTTCGTGCTTGGGCATGGTGGCTGCGTTGCCGTAAGCGCTACTTGATCCGGCATAGACAACGCGGCGGACTTTGGCCAGCCGAGCAGCATCGAGAAGGTTAACGGTCCCGGTCACACAGGCGGCGTGCGTATCAAGTGGCTTATCGACGCTGCGGGGGACGCTGGCCAGGGCAGCCTGATGAAAGACGACTTCGGCCCCTTTGACTGCTTCAGCAACCGCGTCGCGATCGGTCAGGTCGCCATCGATGAATTCGAAACGGTCTGCGACGTGGGCGAGGTTCGACAAGGACCCCGTCGACAAATTGTCGAGCACGATGACCGAGTGACCATCGTTGATGAGGCGTGTTGCCAGGTGAGAACCAATAAAGCCCGCTCCTCCGGTGACCAGAACACGCGTCTTTGGCAATGAGTTCATTGGATTCCTTGGCGTTTTGCAGCCATCAAGATCGCCGGTTGCCATACGCAACCTGTAGGGCTTGAGTACTTGAGTCGATGATCGGCAGACCCGATTGACGGCGGAAAAAGGGAACGGTGTCTCACTTCCGCCGCTAATGGTTCTTTTTGGAAACCTAGCATTCAAAACCAGTCGTGCGGTGTGAAAAAGGATTCGGGAAGAGAGTCATTTCCGGAAAAGTCGACGAGGGTGGAAGACTTCATCGTGGAAACACGAGCAGCTCGACAGCGTGCATTAGTTTTCCATAACCATATATTTCAAAAACACTTACACCACAGGACTTCTCGTTTGGCAGTTTCTTTCGGCGATTTCTGCAACTTTTCCATTGACTGACAGTGGCCTCGCAAACATAATCACGACACGATTGGTGATATTTAATCACGAGCAACTCGTGGTAGTGACGATTGTAAGCCCCGTAAGGGTTTCAATTGGCAGTCGCTAAACGTTAGCAATCTTTTTCGGACCAGCGTTTGGTTCGTAGTTCGATGGGTGATTGTTAAAGCCACCCGGTTTTCAGTGATGGAGAAAGGACGATGCCTGCAACTGTCGACAAGGCACTCTGGCGGGAAACCCCCAACCCCCAAGACGGAGTTCCCTTCCAATTCGGAAATGCGTTTCGCACGGGACTGCTTGTGCTGCACATCCCCCAAGGAACAAACCTGTTGAACGGGCCGTATGTGCGACGTTGTTGTCGCGAACGAAACCAGTTCGGACAGCGTCTCCGATTGGTTGTCACCAGTTGTTGTCTAGTTGCCTTGGCTGCTTTGCTTCCCGAATGCGTCTAGCCAAAGCAGCGCTAAGCGGCACTTGTTTGGTTTAGGTCGCGAAACAAGTCGCGCGAGCTGCTGACTCTGCAACTGATCAAGTCCCTCGGGCTTCGCAGATTTCAGTCCTGCCGAATTGACTCCACCCGAACCGCCATCGAACGAAAGCCATCGTAAGGCTGACGAAGAGGCAGTTCGGTACGACTTAGTTTTGAAACATTGCCCAAGCAATCATGGTGATTGCGTGGCTTGGCAAATATCACGTTTCCCGTTTTTTGATGTTCAGAAAGGTTTCTTGAATCATGGTTCGTTCAATGAAGTTTCGTAGTTCGCCAAGGAGCGGTTTTACGCTCATCGAACTATTGGTTGTTATTGCAATCATTGCAGTCTTGATCGCCTTGCTACTGCCTGCTGTCCAGCAAGCACGCGAAGCAGCCCGACGTACTCAATGCAAAAACAATTTGAAGCAGCTTGGTCTGGCTTTCCACAACTTTGAGAGCTCTTACGGCCACCTTCCCAGCAGCTTGCGACCGAGGCTCGCCGGGACGGTCCGCATTGCAGCTTTGACGCAGTTGCTGCCATACATCGATCAGGCTCCTATCTTTAACCAATACAATCAGTCGATCAATTGGTCTGTAGGTACCAACATTCCGCTGTCGCAGACAAAGATCACGGCATTCCTTTGCCCGTCCAATCCTGATGCCGGAGTTCTCGATCTGGCACCACCAGGAACAGATTGGACGCCAAATATCGCCGCGACAACCGATTACTCCCCAATCTACGGGATTGCTCCAGGCGTCTTCACTTTGACACTGGGAATTCCCGCCCCCAGCCTGTTTAGAGATCCAGACGAAGTTTATGGAGGAGTTGCAACTCCGTACGAATACGTGAAAGGATTTTTCCCGAAGAATGCCACAATTAACACTTCGACTGGCAGGAATGACGTCAAGGGTGCTCAGTTCAGAGACATTACCGACGGATTGTCGAATACACTGGCGATTGCCGAATCTGCCGGCCGTCCCTTCGTCTACGTCAAGAACAGAAAAACTGCCAACTCTGGAAATGCATTGACCGATACAACAGCCGCTTCGACTAATTCGGATCGACTCAACTCTGGTGGATGGTCGCGTCCGGCCTCGGACATCATTATTTTTGGTGGAACAAACCTCGCGGGGGGTGTGCTGGGCGGATCGGTTCCGATCAACGGAACCAATGGTCACAACATCACCGGCTTGAGCTATGGCAGTCCGGGAATTACTTCCGCTATCCTCGGCACGAACATTGGCGTGCACGGTACTGGCGCTCCGTACTCGTTCCATACAGGTGGCGCTCAATTCACGATGGGTGACGGGGCTGTCCGGTTTATCAGTGAGAATATCGACTTCAGAACGTTCATCAGCCTGGCGACACCTTCCGGCGGTGAAGTTGTTGGCGAGTTCTAAAGTTTGCGTCTAACGCAAGAATTTGTTGGGGACTGGCCTTTGCCAGTCCCTAACGTTTTTTTCGCTGGGCAGATTTGTCGTAATTCTTCTGATGTCTTCAATAGAGGAGAACCAACACGTGTTAGCGATGCTACTGCTTCACTGTCGCTTGCAAGGGGCGTTGACCTCGCTCTGCGGGCTAGTGCTCGTATTCTCTTTGTGCGGTTGCGGCAAACAGAAACAACCCTGGGAAGAAGTCTATGCCGTTGAGGGTGTGGTGACCCATAAGGGCAAGCCTGTCGCTGGTGCCGATATCTCGCTTTTTCCCCAAGCCGAGTGGTTTCCGGATTCGATTCGTCCTCGAGCGAAATCGAACGAGGATGGTAGTTTTGTGCTTTGGACTTACGAAAGAGGGGACGGCGCTCCGGCAGGCAGCTACAAGGTTGTGGTGGTGCATCACGAAATCGTCGAATCGAAAGGCGTAGCGAACACCAAGCCCAACGATCTTCCACCCCAATACTCTCGAGTAGCAACTACCGACCTGATCGTTGAAATCAATGCAGACAATAGCAACAAGCTCAACCTCGACTTGTAAGACTAGTTCCCGGCAAGAATTGCGCGGGCCGTTAGTCGCAAATAGTTCGATTGCAATGAGTCATCGTGGCTTTCGGGCGGAATTGCTTTCTAGGTCCTGAATCATTCAAGCGCAGGCGCTGTCAAGTTCATCAGTAAGAATGTCGACTTCCTGGTCTTTCTGGGCTCGGTCACTCGATCCGGTGGTGAAGTGGCCAGCTTGAACAACTAGGTTTCAGTAGCAGTAACGTGAAAACAAGACCCCTGTCAATGAAGTGATTCATTGACAGGGGTCTTTGTGTTGCAGCAATTTGAAATCGCTAGCCCAAATCATTCATGCAATCCAGCCGCGTGAATCGGCCCCCTTTCGCATGAGGAGTATGGGGGTATTCTACCCAAATCAGATGGTCTTTGAGGTTCATCGCCAGTTATCGGCTGATAGGTAAGCTCGACACCTGTTGTAGCAGAACGGTGCGAGCCGTCCGGTAGAACGTCTACTTATTTCCTTCACTCGCAAACCGCCGACAAAAAACCGGAAGGCTTGTGCCGTTCCGGTACGACCTCAAGTATCGCCGTCGTACCGTGTGACCAGCTGAGCGATGAATAATCCGGGCTAGTGCTTTGTCCCGGAAGTTGCTTCATGTGGTCTGCTACTCAGTGAGTAGCAAAGAACTCGACGATTGGCATCGTCGGCTCTGCAGACGCAGGAGAAGACTTGCTGAGTGAGGTACGAAGACTTAAAGGTCATCGGGGCTTCGCTACTTTTCGATTTCTTGTGCGATTTCTGCGATCAGTTGATCGACTTGTTCATGAACGGCGGCTGTTTGGCGAACAATCAGGAGTCCGCCGAATTCGCGGATAGCCCCTTGTCCTCCTCCCGAATCCTGCCATGAGTTGGGTGCAACGGTATTGCGCAGGATGTCAACCAAGGTCTGGCCCGGAGTTGAAGTCACAGCATTGTCGGCATCTTTTTCTGGTTCAACTCTAGACAGCCAGCTTCGGCAGTTAATGATCTTGGTTTGAAAATCGCCTTTGCCCACCTTGAGCTGAATCATGCCTTCTTGAATGGTGTAGTACATGCCAGTTGGGAAGTACCGGCTTGTTTCTTCGATGATCAAGTCGAGAGCCATTTTGGCGGTAATCGGCCTCTGCTTGATGACGAGGTTGATAGGAACATCAGCGATACCCTCTTCTGCAAACGCCTGTTTTAATGGACCGAACCCAATGAATTCGACTGCGATCTGATCAGAAATAAAGGTCAACGCGTCTTGGATCGACGTCTCGGTGAATTCAACTCTGACCAAGGTGCTGGCTAGTTTCTCGCGAATCTGCTCAGCCGTTATGGGCTCGAGCTGCGCACTTGAGACAGGCTCTAAAGAAATTGGATTTGAAAAGCCGACTGAGGCGACGGCCGGTGGCTCGGCTGCGATGAGCACCATTGCCCCGTGATGGGGAGCAATGATAAGCGTGGTTACTAATGTGACATGGGTTAACAGACTGCAAAATGTTCGGGGCATCGGACTGTTCCTCAAGCAAGAAGGGGGACCGGCGTCTGGAAACTCTCGGCGAAGGGTTGGCCTGCCGTGCCATGGTTCAGTGAATGGCGCGCAGTTCTGATTCACAATCGTTCTCCGCTGTGGGAGAAGAGGTGTCAAGGAACGAGTCGATTACAAAAAACAAGAGGGGTAAAACACATCTTGCTGGATGCTGCTTGCAACACCTTATTCAACAAAGGGCCATAACGCATTGGAACGGTGCGCCTTGACGCACCCTATAAGACTTATCAGCGGCTTTCGCGTCCTGCATCCCCCTGCGACCGGCAACGCGTCATCGGACTGCTGAACAAGCCAGCAGTGGCACCCTGCAACAAGACGATGGCGGCAATGCCATGCGAATTATACCAGATCGAGGATTGGCAAATACGTCAAACCGAATGTCTCGGCGACCGCTTTGTTGGTGATATGACCATCAAACG
>JAIXVG010000258.1 GCA_027483145.1 Planctomyces sp. | reverse complement strand
TGGTGGCGGCATCGCCGCCACCAATGGTCGAATTGATTTTCAGGCAGATCAACTCGACTGAAACCATTCTGAGCGGAAAACCGTACAACGTAATCAGTTGTAAACAACACCCGGCTGCGAGACCAGTCTTGGCCTCCGCGGTTTGCGCCTGGAGGGAGAATCGGCCAACCTGCCCGGCGAGTGTGCGGAAAGCCGGTGCCGACAGTGGGTTATCAGTTTTTTCAGGAGCGGCGAGTCGCTTGCCGGTGCGATGAGTCCACATTGGTTACACTGAACTTTAATAGAGCGCCCCAAACTTCCGGCCTTGTGAAATCTCGGATTCAAGCCCATGAGCATCATCGATCTTCGTAGCGATACCGTCACCAAGCCGACCCCCGGCATGCGGCAAGCCATTGCCAATGCCGAAGTTGGGGACGATATGTCGGGAGAAGACCCGACCGTTAATCGGCTGGAAGCCCGGATGGCTGAATTACTCGGCAAAGAGGCTGCGGTTTACGCCTGCTCCGGGACACAATCCAACCAGATGGGATTGCGAGTTCATTGCCGTCCTGGCGATGAACTTCTGATCGACGAAACAGGGCATTTGGCCAACTATGAAGCGGGGGCACCGGCTGCCCTGAGCGGCATCAGTGTCCGGTTTGTCAAAGGAAACGGCGGCCTGATTGACGTTCCCCTGCTCGAAGGAAAGGTTCGTCCGGACGACCAGCACTATGCCGTAACGCGGCTTGTTTGCGTGGAAAACACCACTAATTTAGGGGGTGGCCGGGCCTACTCGCTGCCTCACATGCAGCGGCTGTCAAACTGGTCATGGGGCATGGGCCTGAAAGTGCATGCCGATGGCGCCAGGCTATTCAATGCGGCTGAGGCTCAGGGATATTCCGTTGGCCAGTTTGCAGCCTTGACCGACACAATTTCGGTTTGTCTATCGAAGGGGCTTGGCTGTCCCATGGGGGCGATTTTGGCGGGGACCAAAGAGGCAATTCGGCATGCCCGACGATCGAGAAAGCAGTTTGGGGGTGCTTTGCGACAGTCGGGGATGATGGCGGCTGCGGCCCTGTATGCCCTCGATCATCACGTCGAGCGGCTGGCTGAAGATCATGCCGCTGCCAAAGAATTCGCCCGGGAAGTCGCCCAAACGCCTGGCGTCACGCTCGATGTGTCTGCCGTCGAAACCAACCTGGTTTTTTTCGAAATTGACCCAACATGGGGGACGGCCGCCCAGTTTGTTCGGGAGTTAGGATCGCAAGGGGTGCGAATGCTCGCCCTCGGACCTCAGCGAGTTCGGGCAGTCACCCACCTGGATGTCACCGCCGACGATATTCGAGTGGCAGCCAAAGAAGTCGCTAGGGTTCTGGCGGCGGGCCCGGCGGTTTCGTCTGAAACATCGTCGAATGCTGCGGCAGGTCCATATGCTGCGGGTCCCCTGCCGACGCACGCCTCGGTAACACCCGACAGAGTGCAGTCCAGAAACTGATGCTTGGCGAATTTGCAAATCCCAAGAAGCAGTTTTTCCCAGGAAAAACCGAAGTGCAAATTCACAATCGGCACGTCGGGTTTACGTCTCCCGGTCTCAAGCAGGCTCCGAAAAAACGGAGCAGCTCGATTAACTTTCGGGGCTAGTCGGTCGATAAGCTTTAGCGTGGGATTCGCTGGAGCCGCTGCTGGTCAGTGGGCTTAACTGCAACGTTATCAAGCGTTTGCGGCCAGTCAGGTGTCCCTCGGGTGCGCGGAGTCGCCCCAATGTCTTGATGGGTAACACAGATGTTCCCTCGCCGACGGCCGATTGGCCTGGTCTGGCGGCTTCTGTTGTCCTGTCATCCTTGGGGAAATGAAAAATGACTCGCACAAAAAACGCCCGATTGTACCGACACGACCTTCTTCGTTATGATTCCAAGACTTCGGCCCGCCAGTTGCTGACAGTTAGTCAGCCCGAATTGGGTTTGGAGTCTGCGATCGAGACCAATTCTCTGATCGGATCGAGCGAAGAAGGAGCTGCCAGCATGGATGTCAATGGCGTACGGTCGGCTTATGGTGCTTATGCACCACACGCTAAAACCCTGGACGGTCTGACCGGAAACAGTTCGTTGGGAACTGCATCCGTCGGTCCTAAAGCGCCATTAGATGAACTCCAGCTTTCCTCGGTGGGACGAATGCTCGACAAGCTTAGCCAAAATTCCGAAGTCCGCGCCGAACGGTTGGTCCAAATTCGGGAAGCCATTGCCAACGGTACCTATGACACGGAGGCCAAGCTGGAAGCGGCCCTCGAAAAGATGTTCGCAGCCGAAGGAATTCGGGTCGATCGGGACGAATAGGCAACTGCGTCGACCGATTTCAAGCGTTCCCCCCGCTCCCTCGCCCGCTTTATCGTCAGCCGCCTCCCCGTTCGGCGTTCAGGTTTAACTCGTTAGAACAGATCGAGTTGCAGCTGCGCAACTTGAGTCTGGTCTGACGAACAACTCGAATAGCCAGCAGATGATGGTTTTTCGCTGCCGCCGATTAGACTATAATCGGAACGGTACGGTCTGATGGTGATCGTCAGCTTAAGGCTGGCGGGAAAGGTTCGGCACAGGCAGTGAAGTCAGGGGGCAGCAGGTGATTGGCGGCGTAGAGGCAACACCGGTCGATATTTCGCCCGTTGACAAGTTTCGCGAATTTCTGCTGACGAAGGGGATGAGGCTTACCCCCGAGCGGGAAGCGATCGTGAACGCCGTTTACGCCGAACATGATCACTTCGATGCTGAGCAATGGGTTACCGACCTCAGTGGCCGACGCGGTGCCGAGCGAGCGAGCCGCTCAACCATTTACCGGACCCTTAACTTGCTGGTCGAGGCGGGTTTATTGCGTCGCGTCGCCCGCACCAACGATCGGGAAGTTTACGAACACGATTACGGCCGACAGCGGCATGATCACCTCATCTGCAAAAAATGTGGTGACATGATCGAGTTCCCCAATGAGATGATTTCTGGGGTCCTTGAAAAAGTTGCTGAACAGCATGGCTTCCGCATGGCTGGGCACCGCCTGGAAGTTGATGGGGTCTGTGCCGCCTGCTCGCGCCCCCCTGCGCGGGCACACCGCAAGCTGGATATGATTTAGCACCTATTGAAGAACCCAGCCGTTCCTGCTCGGAACCTCTAATTTGGTTGTGCGGCAATGCCGCATCAGAGGGCTCTTGGATTACCGTTTGGCCGGCAGCAAAATTACTGTCACCCATCCATTGTTGTTGGGCCGCCACCTCGCTCGAACTGGTTATGGTTGTCCTTGAACGACTGAGCCAACTGCTTGGCTGTTTTTTCGTAGGCGGCCTTGTCTTGCCAGGCCTCTTTGGGAATCAGGACCTGCTCTGGTACTCCTTTGCACGCCGTGATCACCTCGATGCCAAAGATTGGATCGCGCAGGCTTGGTGCGTTTGTCAGTTCGCCAGCATGGATCGCATCGATGATTCTGCGGGTGTACTTGAGAGGCATTCGTTGGCCAACGCCATATGCGCCACCTGACCAGCCTGTGTTGACCAGCCAGACCTGCGAGTGATGCTCGCGGATTTTGCTGGAAAGCAGTTCGGCGTACTTCTTGGGATGCCACATGAGAAATGGCCCGCCGAAACAGGGGGAGAAAGTCGCCTGGGGTTCTTTAACCCCCATCTCTGTTCCGGCGACTTTAGCCGTGTAGCCATTCACAAAGTGAAACATCGCCTGCTCGGGGGTGAGGCGACTGACAGGGGGGAGTACTCCAAACGCGTCGCAGGTCAAGAAAATCACGTGTTTCGGATGCCCCGCCACGCAAGGGATTTTTGCCCCCGTCACGTATTCAATGGGGTAGGCCCCGCGAGTATTTTGCGTGACAGACGTATCGTTGAAGTCAACATGCCGGTGTGCATCGTCGAACTTGACGTTTTCGAGGACTGCCCCGAACCGCAACGCCTGAAAAATTTCAGGTTCGGTTTCGCGCGACAAGTAAATGGCTTTGGCGTAGCAGCCCCCTTCAATGTTGAAAATGCCATCATCCGACCAGCAATGCTCATCATCCCCAATCAGTTGCCGATTAGGGTCAGCCGAGAGTGTCGTTTTCCCGGTGCCTGAAAGGCCAAACATCACTGACGACTCGCCTGTGGTTGCGCAAGCTGTCGCCGAGCAGTGCATCGATAAGACGCCCCGCTTGGGCATGAGGTAGTTCATAATCGTGAACACCCCTTTTTTCATTTCTCCCGCGTACTCGGTTCCCAAGATGATGACTTCGCCCCGTTCGAGGCTTAAGTCGACACTGGTGGTGCTGGTCATGCCGGTTGTAAATCGGTTAGCCGGGAAGCGGCCTGCGTTGTAAATGGTGAAGTCTGGCTGGCCGAACGATTCCAGTTCCTGGTCGGTCGGGCGAATCAGCATCGTATGCATGAACAAAGCATGATACGGCCGACTGCAAATAACCCGGACCTTGATTTGGTGCTTCGGGTCCCAGCCAGCAAACGCATCGACCACGTACAGCCGTTCGCACGTGTTAAGATAGTCAACAGCCCGTTCTCTGTTGATTGAAAACGTCGTCGAATCGAGCGGAAAATTGACAGGTCCCCACCAGATATCGTCGACTGACGCGGCTTCCTTCACAACGCGTTTGTCTTGTGGTGACCGCCCTGTTTTGTCTCCCGAGTAGGCAATGAGGGCACCACTGTCGGCGATTGACGTTTGCCGCTCGTAGCGAATGGCTTCTTCATACAACCGGGGAGGGGAAGCGTTCCTCAAGACATTTTTGACCGTAATGCCGTGCGACTCTAAATTGATCGGCGAAGGGCCAGAACCAACCAAATTGGATGAGGTCATGCCTGACACGCTGGCTTCTCCTTGTTCGAACTGTTACGGCCGCAAAGTGCTTTCGTGTATCGGCATCGGCACTGGAAGCTGGGATGCGGCCCATCAATTTGTTCACTGGCTTCGCTGAATCATCGCAGCTGCAGCATATCATTTTGGCCAAAGCCACTGAACTGACTTGACCTCTCGGTTTTGGAGAGCAGGGTGAATTCGCGAGACTTAGTCGCGCGGCGATTGCTTTCACCCAGTCAAGTGGTTAGGGGAGTCAGCCGGGCCATTAGAATGAATGGGCTGCTGAACCGGTATCCCTTCTTCTCTCACAAACGCCACGATCCTAAAGCTGTTCGGCTCCCCCCTCTCACCTCATTGATCGCTGAGATCAAGGCGACTATCTGGTTTGTTGCCTGGCCTGGTTAAGTCAAAATGTCTGACTTGAAACCGAGGCCCTGAGGGGAGGGAAATCGATTCGCTGCAACACGGGATACGGGGAGCGCGTTAGAGTTGCCTCGATCGGCACTAAGTCTGCAAGATACGAAACCTTCCCAGTTTTCCAGACCGAATCGGGCGACACATTCCCATCGACCGCCCGACGCCAATGTGTTGATTGCAGCCAAACGACTGGCCAAGCCGTTTGGCGAATGTTAACTTCTTGGCAGGCATTGACCGTCCCAGGTTATGCCAATGCCAGTCGCTCGGTTTTCTTGATTTTTGTTCAACTATACGTTTTTCTCGCAACTGCAGTCGGTGGTCAATACATTAGGCCATTGAGGTTCGTCGCCGTGCACAGCCACAATCATTTGCCTGTTTCTTAGATACTATCCGAATATCGTCTGATGCGTCCGGCTCTCTTCGTCAATCGAAGCAGGTTCGACAAGCACAACCAGGTATTTGGATAAGTTCTAAGGCAGCACGAGGGTTTTGCTGTTTGTGTCTCGTCCGCTAATTAAGGCACGGGAGTCAAATGTCCAACGTCCGGGGCGCTGAATCGTTTATTGCAACCTTGCGACGGAGCAATCTGGTCGATTCAGGGAAGCTTTCGGCCGTTTTGGACGAAGCGGGCCAGTCGAAGCGGGACTTGCTGTCAGACCCGATCGAACTCGCCCGATTTCTGGTTGAAAAGCAAACGCTGACCGAGTGGCAGGCTGACAAGCTTCTGCAGGGGAAGCACAAAGGGTACTTCCTTGGCAAGTACCGACTTCTTTCCTTGCTCGGCAAAGGGGGAATGAGTGCGGTCTATCTGGCCGAACATATCGTGATGAAGCGGCAGTGTGCCATCAAGGTGCTGCCATCGAAACGGGTCACCGACAGCTCTTACCTGGGCAGATTCCACCGCGAGGCCCAGGCGGTCGCCTCCCTGAATCATCCGAACATCGTGCGGGCCTACGACGTTGATCACCAGATGGATGGTGAGACCGAGATCCATTTTCTGGTAATGGAGTATGTCGACGGACTAAGCCTGCAGGACTTAGTTGCACGACATGGCGTCTGCTCGTTCAACGATGCAGTCGATTATGTACGCCAGGCAGCCTTGGGGCTGGACCATGCTCACCATATGGGAATGGTCCATCGCGACATTAAGCCGGGTAACCTGCTGGTTGACTCAAAGGGTGTGGTCAGGGTTCTTGACCTCGGCCTCGCCATGTTCTTTAACGAGGACGAAGGGGACAAAGCCCTCACGATTCAGCACGACGAAAAGGTGCTGGGGACGGCTGACTATCTTGCTCCAGAGCAGGCGGTTGATAGCCATTTGGTTGATGCGCGAGCCGATCAGTATAGTTTAGGGTGCACCCTGTATTATTTGTTGACCGGGCATCCCCCTTTTACGGAAGGGACCCTTACCCAACGGTTGCTGGCTCACCAGATGAAAGAGCCACCTGCTGTCGAGCGAGAACGACCAGGCTGTCCCTCCAGCCTTGTGGCGATTGTTCGCAAGTTAATGGCCAAGAAAGCAGACGATCGCTACCCATCTGCCAAGGCCGCAGCCGATGCGATGACAGCCTGGCTGGAGGCAAACGCCGACGCCGATTGGCAAAGCCACCACAGCCTGACGCTTCCCGGCAGCGTGGAAGGAATGTCGGACCTTCCCGATACTCAACTGGCAATGGCTTCCACCGGGACCGCAGCGAGCACCTCCGGCGACGGCACGGCTGAAGCTGCCACCAAGCAGGGGGACCCATTCGGGTTCTTGTCGGGCGTCGATGAGTTCGAAGCATCGCGGTCTTCGATTTTGAGTCGCGGTCCAAGTAGCAAAAAGCTCTTGGGGGGTAGCCAGGTTACTCAGTCATCGGTCAAACTGTCGTCGGTCGATACCGAGCGAAAGCCAGGTTCGGGCATTGGTGGAAAACCAACTCCGTCGGCTGACAATCCCTTTGCTTCAGGGGAGCTGGCCGCCATGTCAGGGGCTGCAGCCCCCGCGACCAACTTCGATTTTGCTGCGGGTCCCGTCGCATCGGCGGCTCCTTCGAAGCCAGTCACCACCGCTAAGCCAACACCAGCTGCCAGGCAGGGCGATGATCCATCAGCGAAGAAGGGAGCTTCCCCCACCCCGTCGGTAAAGCCCGCTCCGGCCAAGGTCGCAGCAAGTCTGCCAGCCGCAGCACCAACGAGTCCTTCGTCTGCTGTGACGACCGGGCAATCAGGACCGGCCAAAGGAGTTGCTGCCACTGCCAGTGCGGGAGCAGCAGGCACAGTCTTTACCCAGAAAGTAGCGGCCGGTCCGCCAGCTATCAATTGGCAAGATCGTCGCGTCCAAATTGGCTTAGCGGTGTTGACTGTGCTGCTGTTTGGTGTCGGGCTTTGGGGGCTGGGCTTACTGTCAGGTAGCGAATCATCCGGTGGCAGAAAGCCCGCTGGCTCAGCGAAAGCGATCGTTCCCAAGGACGCCCCCCCCGATCCTGCGTGGGCCACAAAACGAGAGACGACTGTTGGCCTGGAAGAAGCCGAGTTTGCCAAGCTTTCGGATGCTCTGGTTGCTGTTCGGAATAACTTCTTCCCAGCCAGTCCTGAAGATCGCTTTACCATTAAGGTTGCAGCAGGCACCTATGATGATCGAATCAGTATTGATGGAGCGAAGGCCAAAAAGCCTTGGCCAACAGGCATTGTGGTTCAAGGTGATGGAGGTGCGGTCCTCGCGCCCAAATCGAATCCCGATGCGCCGGTCGTTCGGCTGCGGGAGATTCGCCAATTCACCTTGCAGGGGCTGAAGATCGATGCAGCAAAACGAGCCGTTGCCATCGAAGTGGGGGGCTATCTCCAGGGGACACGGCTGCAAGACCTGCGGGTCGAGGGTTATTCGGCCGCCGGAGTGCGCGGGGTTGATAGCAGTGGACTCTTCGAACAGGAGTTTACCATCGATGGATGCCGTTTCAGCGGTCAATCGGTAGACGCCATCCCGATCGAAATCAAAGCGACTGAGTCTCTGTCGGACTTAGCCATCAGCAAATGCCGCTTTGTCGGACCACTCAGCCGGGGGATCGTTATCGCGGGGCTGGCCCGTGCCCAAAAGGTCTATATCGGCCAGAATATGTTTTCGGGCGTCGAGACTGGCATTGAGCTGACGGGGACAGGGCCCTGGGTTGGCCTGCAGGTGGTCAACAATACGTTTCAAAACGCAGCGACGGGTGTCGAGTTTCTGGTGATGCCAGATCCCGGTAGTCGTGAGATCAGTTTTCAACGGAACTTGTTTTTGGGGACCAAAACCACCGAATTGAGCATTCGCAAAGGATTAGCAGCCGACCGCTTCAAAGGGTTCTTGCTTCCCGATCCCGAAGGTGTGCGGCATAACTGGTCGGACCGCGAAGCAGCGGGAACAGGTGCGACGGGATTCGATCTCTTTTCAGTTGGCGAGGGTCGCCGTGCTGTGACCGATGTGTCGTTCGAATCGACCGATACTGCAAGTCCTGGCTGGCTACGACCAGCGAGCGGTAGCCCCGCCCTGGCAGTCGGTTCAACAATCGGCCGCGAGCAGCCGTGGGTGGGTGCTCTAGGACCCGCCACGAACCCATAGGCCAGGCCATCTCCGAAACTGGCAATTGGAAGTGCTGGCAATCGGCTCCCTCCCGCTTGCACTCATGCAAGCGTTTCCGCCGTGCGACGAGCAGTGCGCTACTCAAGTTTTGCTCAAAACGGGGGTCGTCAAGCCATCCTCGAAACGCCGCTTGGCCATTCGAACCGTCGGCCAACCAAGGGTGCGGTTGCGCGAAATAGGTGGTTTTTGGCGATTTTGCGGCTGAAAACTGGCTGTTAAGTCCCTCCGGTTCTCTCCGGGTTCAAATTTTTCTCTGGCTGTTAAGAACAGCCCGATCAGCACTTACAGCGAGGCTGATCGGCTCGGGCAAAAAATCTTGAACCTTTTTCCCCGTTCAGTTCTCAAAACTTGAAAGTAAGCCCGGTCGGGCTGGTTGCCTTAACTCGTTTCCGACGGCCAACCTGCGGCAATTCCGAAGCGAAGGAGGCGGAGTCGCAAAATCGATGTCTCCTTTGTAACTCGTTATTCGGTAAGACCTTGTGGTGTACACTTGCCCGGCAAAGTCCCCCCCCCGTACGATTTTGTTGTCGCGTAAGCGGCGTTCCAGAAGGACTCGACAGCCACGCCTGATGTGTTGACTGTTTTCCAGCCCAGGATGGGTCCCACCGATTTCCCATCATCGCCACACATGGCGCAGGGGAAGCACAGACGTGACCGGTGATGGTCACACCCAACGTGCCTCTCATGGATAGCTTCTCGTTTCATCGATCGCCCAGACCTCAACACGGTCAGCAATCTCGACGGGCGCAGCGCGGCGGACGTCGGCCAGTGGTGGCCTATCGCAGCCGCAACGCCGACTCTCAAAGTCGTCGCCCAACGTTTCAAGCTCCCGAGCGCTGGTACGAACCAACTGGCCGAACAATTCCTCGAATTGTCACTCAAGATCCGGGCCGAGGTTATACCCACGCCGTGACTGCGGCCGACGTCAGAGAGCGATTGGCCAGTTTGCCAAGCGAATTTTCATCGCTGGTCGAGGTAGTCCAGCTTAGCCAGATGACTCGGAAGAAAAGAATTTTCCCGCTGTACGGGATGCAGTGGGGGCCGAATGTCTATCTGTACCCAATTGAAACGTCGCTGGTTGAAACCTACTTAAAGCCCCCTGCCCCGCAGCTCTTGATTGAGACGCGAATGTACGGGGGGGAGTGGCATCAGCTCGATACCCACTGGGAACTGGTCTGGACCCCGGAAACCATTCGCGACTTTTACCTCAACAACGTGCTCATCCACGAAGTGGGGCACCTGGTTGATACCTGGAACACCAATTTTGACAAGCGGGAACGTTACGCCAACTGGTTTGCCATTGAGCATGGCTACCGGGCCACACGGTAATTGGATCTCGCGGTCGCTACGGTAGCGAGTCGTTGCCGCAAGGGGATTGGCGCAGGCCGCTAGACTAGAATTTTGGCAAGGTCTGCCTCAAGTGCGTCGTTAAGCTGCTTAGCCCGCCGTTGGTGCTGCCCTTCGCCACACATCGTGTTGAACGCGTAGGCGACCACCAGCTTGCGTTCCGGATCGGCAAAACCGACAGAGGATTGGGACCCACCATGTCCAAAACCACGGGGCGAACACTGCGTCCCAAAACCATAAGGGACCGTATCGGCCCCATAGCGGTTTGAGCAGACGATAAATCCCAATCCGAAGTCGACCTTGTGTTGTAACGTCAGATCAAACTCACCAACGCGCTGTGGGCTGGTGAGGGCGACGGCTGTCGGAGCGGTGAGAAAGTCGGGACGCAGTCCAGCCGCAGCAGCCAGCATCGTTTCGTAAAAACGTCCGAGGTCTGCAATTGGCCCCCACGTGTTGCTTCCCAGGGAAATTGCTTCGCTGCGGGGGGGCAAATGCCAGTCAAGCGGGGTGATCTCTCCCTGATGACGCCAATACATTGGTGCTACCGGCATTGCTCCGGCACCGACCGGCAATAGAGATTGAGACGTGTGTCCCATTCCTGCCTTGGACAGTACCCACGCCTCGATAGCGGCCGGAATGGCTTGGCCTGTTATCCGCCTGACGATTTCACCCAGAATGAACCAACTGGTGACCAAGTGGTAGCCGGCTGTCTTCCCAATCTCCCAATTGGAATCGAGTGGAGCTGCACAGATTTTTTCGATCACGGTCTTCCACGGCGCGTCGGGCCAACCGGTATCAACGGTTCGAAACCCAGCCGTGTGGGTTAACAGATGCCGAATCGTGATCGGCCCTTTACCATGCTGTTCGAATTCTGGAATCCACCGGCAGACTGGATCATCGATCTGCAGAATCCGCTGTTCCCACAATTGGCCGATCAGGACTGCCGCGAGGGGTTTGCCCGAAGAAAGCCACAGCATGCGGTGCGACGGAGTGAGCGGCTCGTTGGCATCAGCAACCCCACAACTGATACTGGCCAGTGGCTTTGCATCATAGGAGACATAAAGCTGCACACCAGAATAAAGGCCCCGCTCTGCCAGTTGATTGAGAACTTCCCAAGCAGTCGGGAACTGCTCAGTGAAGCCTACATCGGAAATTGACAGCGATCGAGGAGTCGACAAAGCGTGGCCCCGTACAAAAATGGTCGAGAGTGTTGCGCGTGCTCAAGGCATCGAAATGCTAGCTGGCAAAACCCGTATTGAAAACCATTTATTGTAAAGCGGAGCAGTCAGTCTAGTGCCCTATGTAACGCTGCCGACCACTTGCGGCACGACTCGTTGGCTTAGCTCTAATGGGTTTGGCTGGCCCGAACTGCTTGAGTCCGGATGAGGCGTCCCAAACAGTTCCAGCATTTTCTGATGGCGATATTGGAAAATCGTGGCCAGCTCTCGCTTGACCATTAACCAGTTTGCCATGGCACCGAACGGGGGCTTATAGTCAACCAGATCTCCGCACAGCGTTCCACCGTTCTGCGACTTAAACGTATGCAAGTGGTGCCATAATAAGTAAGGCCCCTTTAATTGCTGATCAACAAAACGGTAGGGTGGATCCCACAGGGAGATTTCGCTCCGCCATGTCATGGGCAGCCCATGCAGTTTCAGTTTGTAGTCAATCGTCTGCCCGCCAAACATCGGGATTGGCGAGGGGGTGACGACATGAAAGTGCAGGAATGGAGGGGTTAGCTCTTCCAAGTTGTAGGCGTCCGAGAAAAACTCAAAAACCTCGTCGATTGGCCTAGGCAGCCAAAGTTCGGTTTTCAGCTGATAGACGCCCCGTTTTTCAGGATGAGGAAGAATTGAAACCATCGGTTACGCCCCTGTCGGAAGATTAAGTCAGAGAAAAAATCGCATCAGGCGCGAGGCAATCTTCTCCTATTTGAGAAACCGCCCATCGCCTCGGCCAATTAACTGACATCCAGGGAGCAGTGCCGCATCGCACGTGGTGGCGTCGAGAGCCAAACCGCAGCGACATGCAAGAATTGCCCTGACCTGAGCCGCCTCGGTCATGCAAAAACAGCGCAGTCAGTCTACCGGTCCCCTTCAAACGGGATTTCCTGCAGCAGCGAATAAAGGACGATGTTCGTCGCCAGCTTGGTTGCGTCCTCAGCCACATAGCCTTCACAACTGACGCTGGTCTGCCGTTCCAGGGCGCAGCTAATATCGTAACGGCTATACACAATGACATACCGCCCACCCATTTCGACTCCCTCGAGAAACGGGTCAAGATTGCGAATCTCTGCCTGAACCGCTCCTTTTGCATCCCGCTGGCTGGTGCGGCGGCGCAGCGTCTTAATCTCGCGGCCGACTTTGGCTGAAAACATATCGTGATCAACCGGAATCTGTTGCAGCGGGGTATCGGGATACAAGGCCGCAACGAATTCGCGAAAGCTCTTGTCGAACTGCTGAGCGCCGCAACAGGCATCTGCGAACAGCATCCCCCCGCGGTCGAGATACTGCCGCATTGACTGCACGTTTTCAGTCGAAATCTGAAACGTAGTTCGCCCGTGCATGTAGACCAGAGGGTATTTGAACATTTGCTTGTCACCGACCGGGATATTGGTGACTTTTGTGCTGGCTGTCACACCAGCCGTCTCATCGAGGGCCAGTAACAGGTTCTTAAGGGCGCGCGGGGCTGCGTCCCATCCACCGGTATGCTTGAGCTTGGCGATCTCCAGCATCCCACGGCCGATTCGCTCTTCACGATTGACCGGAACTTGCTCCAGGGATTGCAGCTTGTTTGGTGGTTCGCGGCCGGTTGCATAGGCGATGACATTAATCCCCACCTGCGTGGCGCGAATGATTCGGGCTTTGAGTTGCAGGTTACGCCCCGGGGGATCGTATCTCGACCACAGGTCCCAGTAGCAGCCAAGGTCTTCAGGAGAATAAATAACGGCTGTCCGGCAACCAGAGTCGATTCCGTACAGCGGTACTGTTTCGGGAGACAAAAGGTACTCGCTACGGTAAACGAGATGGTCTTCCCCCAGCTTCTTCAGCTCTCCTTCGCCTGGTGGAAAGACCTTAAGCATCAGTGCTCTAAAACTGTCTTCGAACGAGGCCGACTTACAATTGGCCGTGGCCAGCATGAAGCCCCCTTGTTCAAAAAACTGCTTCAACAACGCAACCTCGGCCTCGCTCAGTTCTAGCGTTTCGCTGCCAGTGAGATAAACGACCGGAGCCTGCAGCAATGCCCCAACATCGCGCAGCTCTGCAGCCTTGGCCAGATCGACCTCTTGTGCTGTCAATAAACTTGGCCACTTAGGTAATCCGCTGATCAGGTCGGCCAGATTGCGGGCGTCGCGGTTGTGGCGATTCCAATCGGGGGCGTTCTTCGACAAGGCCTGTTTAGCCAGCTTGGCCGGGTCGTGAGTCCCGTGCTTTACTTTGTTGATCAGGACTGGCGAAAGCCCTTTGGACAGAAAGAGCAAACTGAGGCTGGTTGCCAAAACCGGGTCGGCTTCATACGCGCCAACTCCTGCCCAGCTTCCCTGTCGGGGGTTTTGATTAGTGACGAGGTGCAGCGCCCCCTCTCGATACCAGTCATGCTGACCAAAGAACCGCTGGCCACTGAGCCGACCGGCTCGTTCCATGCCGTAGATGTAATACAGCAACCAGTTTCCCATTCCCGGATTGCTGCGCACCGAGAAATGGCTTCCCAGCCAGCGGACTCCACGATCGATGCTATCGTCGAGGGGTTCGGCGTCGCAGCAGGGTGGCGTTCCATCGGGCGCGATGTTTTTGTCTTCCTGCAGCATTTGGTTGGCGATTGTCAGGGTGGCGACTCCCGCCACGGTCATACTGCCCGTGCTATCTCCATGGTACGACCATCCTCCATCCCCTTTCTGGGCACGCAGCCAATACTCTTTGACGCGACTCCAGGTCTTGCGCTCAGCAAGGACACCGACTTCAGCCGCTTCTCGGAGGGCGAGTACGGCGAATTGCCCATTACTTGGATCCCCCCCCCCTGCCACCTGACCACGCGCCTGATACGACCATAGGCCCGATAGCTCTCCGACCGTCGCTTGCGAGTCTTCCAGTCGCTTGACCATCACAGCCAGCCGGGGTTTATCGTTCCATTTTGGGTCTTTCGCCGTGGCGAGCGCCATAATCATCAGCGCGCATTCGTAGGTTTTGGCAGGCTCTGGCTCGGGAAGTTTTCGCAGGTATTGCAAGCCACGGCGAACGGCCGGGTCTTCCGACGTTAATCCGCAGTTCAGTAAAGCCAGCACGGCCAGGCTGGTAAACCCGACCTGATAGTTTTGCCCGGTGAGGTTAGACGTATCGGCGAAAGTCCAAGAGCCATCCTGTTGTTGCTGGCTAATGAGAAACTTTTTCCCGCTGGTGATCGCCTTGAGAACAGCTTCCGCACTGACATCTTCTGCGGTTAATGGTTGCGGCACTAACCCGAGGCAAAAGCTGAAAAGCAAAATGCCAGCCGTCCACCGAGTGCGGTCAGGGGTGAGCCAAGACATCCGAAAGGGGCTTGATTGCTGCATTTCGCTTTCTTCTCCTGAAAAGCGATCCTCGTTAGCCGGGATCCACTCAGGAATAGAAGATAGCGAGTTTTGCTTTGACAACCGAGATGAAAAGCACTTCCAGCGATCAAACGACCGTGTCGCGGCTCGCTGCCAGCCCAATAAACTCGCCCTGCTGAGAGCGGATCGATACGGTACTTAGCCCAATTCTGGCAGCGGTTTCCAGCCGTCAACCAAATGGTGAGGGCGACCGGCGTGGTCCTTCAGATAGATATCCAGAGCATTGATCCCCAGGTGTTGGTAAAGACTGGCGAAGACTTCCCCAAAATGGACGGGGCGATCGGCAATCGACGCCCCCAAGCGGTCGGTGGCACCAATCACTTGACCTGTGCGAAAACTGCCCCCTGCCAATAACCCGCCGCCAACTTCGGGCCAGTGATCGCGACCGGCGTTGGGATTAATGCGGGGTGTGCGACCAAACTCACCCCACGCCACCACGGCCACATCCTCGGCCATCCCCCGCTCGTGCAGATCATTGATCAAGGCCGATAGCGCCCGGTCGAAGATCGGAAGATGCGTGTTCTTGGCTTCGCTGAAATTATGATCATGAAAGTCCCAGCGGCCAAAGTTCAAGGTGACAACCCGGGCACCCGCTTCAATCAGTCGCCTGGCCATCAGAAAGTGATCAGGGTTCCGTGGGGCACCATCGCCATAGTTTTTGGGGTCCCCCTTCCCATATCGCGCACGAACTGCAGGATCCTCGAGCGTCACATCGAGCGCTCTGGCGAGTCGATCTGAAGTCAGGATATCGAGGGCTTGCCGGTTGAGGTCATCCATCCCCTGCATTGTTCCAGAAGCATCAATCTCGCGTTTCAAGATATCTAAACTTGCGAGCAACGATCTCCGACTTGAAAGTCGTTCAGCCGAGATCTCACGAAGCTGCATATCATCTTGCACAGGGCCCGATGGTCGAAATGCCGAATGGGAAATGCCTAAGAACCCAGGGAGACCGGGAGATCCGTATGGAGGATGCCCTGCATTGGGAGCTAATCCAAAAAACGGCGGGACCGACTCGACCGTCGGCCCCTGCAGCTTTGAGACAGTTGAACCAAGCGATGGCCAACCGCCAGCTGGCTGATTGTTGACCGATCGACCGGTGTAGCAGATGAACGAATCATGATTGCCATCAGGCGAACCATACATCGATCTTAGCGGAACCAGCCGATGCATCATTCCAGCGAGTAAAGGAAGGTGCTCGCAAATCTGGATGCCAGGGACCGTCGTTTCGATGGGGAGAAACTCTCCGCGAATCTCGGCTGGGGCATCCATCTTCAGGTCGTACATGTCCTGATGGGGAGGTGCTCCCACCAGATAAATCATGATGACCGCTTTATGCCGCTTAGGGATTGAGGCTGATTGTTCGGCCCGCAAGAGTTGCGGCAGCGACAATCCTCCCATGCCCAAGCCACCAATCCGCAAGACTTCTCGCCGGGTAACCCCGCTGCAAAGTTTTGTTCCGCTGGTTGTAATCGAAAGCATAGTCGGCTCCGAAGGTCCCAAATTCGCATATTTGGCGGACAGCTGGGACGTGTTTGGCAGGAACGAGGGGGCGGAAAGCAGGTCGCAGGGGGGAGTAAACGCGGTTTCGCGGAAACCGAAGCTGGCGGGCTGAGTTTCATCGGCAAACTCTTATAGAAGGATAATCGGGAACGGACCAAAATGCCAGACTTTCTCCCCACAGTGCCCATCAGGAATCGATTTGCCCGATTCCCCGCGAAGCTCCGGTAAAGCCAAATTGGCCGACATTGGGCCGTTCCGGCGTGGAAATGGCCTAGACGCATTCGAGCGAAAAATCTACAAGCCGATGTCTGACCTCAATTGACGAGCGAAAATTCGTCCAGCGGGGCTTTGTCATTGCAGTCACGTGCCATCCCAAAAAGGAGTTTCGGATGCATCGGTCACTACCAGTTTTGGTCCTGTTGGGCCTGGGCGTTATGTTCGTGGGCTGCGGGATGCCGACTGGTATGCCAGGGCGTGCCGAAGCCACCAGTTCCACCAAGGGTGGTCTGGCGGTGATTGATCTGGATATCGTCGCCAAAACGATTGGTCGCACGGATGAGATGAACGAAGCCATTCGGCTGCGGGAAAATGCTCTCAATCAGCAGCTTCTCAAAATTCAAACCAGCTTCCGCGATCAACTGGAAACAAAGCAAAAAGAGTTTGGCGAACAGCCAACCGATGAACAAAAAGGGGAGCTGGCTCGGATGCAAAACGAAGCGAACAATCGCCTCGTTAACGCCAAGCGAACAGCCGAGGTTAACCGCGAGCAGTATCGTCAGGAACTGATTTCTCAGTTCCGTCAGGAAGTCCGCCCAGTTGCCCAGGAAGTCGCTTTGACCAAAGGATTGGGGGTCGTTATCCCTAAAAACGAGGGCTTTCTGCTCAGCGTCGACCCCGGTGTTGATATCACCAACGAAGTCTCTGAAAAGCTGCAGATGGCGAAGGTTGGACCAAAGCCACAAGCCTCAGACTCAGAAGTGTCGAGCGCTCCTACCGTCGAAAACACTCGGACCGTCTCGCAGAGCGAAGTAATTCCCGAATAGCGCTGGCAGTGGCAATCGCCGCAGACCGTTTGAAACTAATAG